>CAZVSL010000021.1:0-25210 GCA_964629935.1 uncultured Calditrichaceae bacterium
AGGCATACTTTACCCACAGGAGGCGAGAGATGAAGTTTGCGGCCGTGGATATCGGTTCGAACGCTGTACGTTTGCTACTGTCGCGCGTCATATACGATGGCGCCTACCCGTTCATCAAAAAGGAGTCGTTGGTGCGCATGCCCATCCGGCTGGGCGAGGACGCCTTTGTCAAGAAGCGTATTTCAGACGAAAAAGTTGGGCAATTGCTGCATACCATGAAGGCGTTCCGCCATCTCATCGATGCTTATCAGGTCATCGATTATATGGCGTGCGCCACCTCAGCCATGCGCGAGGCTGAAAACGGCAAGGAGATTGCCGAGCAGGTACGCCAGCACAGCAGCATCAACCTGCACATAATCGCAGGAAAGCAGGAAGCTGACATCATCTTTTCCAATCATTTCGAAGAAAAGCTGAACAAGGATAATTCCTATCTCTATATCGATGTTGGCGGCGGCAGCACAGAATTAACCCTGTTTTCGAAAAATCGAGTGGTCACCTCAAACTCTTTTGAAATTGGTACGGTGCGATTGCTGCACGGCCTGGTGCCGGAATCACACTGGAACGCCCTGCGTAAATGGATCAAAACGGTCATGGCTGAATTTCAGCCCATACATGGCATCGGCAGCGGCGGCAATATCAACAAGATGTTCAAGATGTCGCGGATCAAGGAGGGCAAGCCCATGTCCTATAAAAGGATTAAGGATCTCGACAAATATCTGAACACCTTCTCTCTGGAAGAGCGGATCCGCATTCTGGGAATGCGTCCCGACCGGGCGGATGTCATTGTACACGCAGCGCGGATTTTCAGGTCTGTGATGAAGTGGGGGAAAATCAAGAAGATCTACGTGCCGCAGTTCGGACTGTCGGATGGCGTGATTCACACCCTGTTTCAGAAACACCAGCAAAAGCGGGAGTTTGCTGCCTGATCACGCCAGAGGACTGCGTCATGAGCTCCGTCGAACGACCCGACTTCTCGTGTATCAATCCTGCACGTCATCCTTGCTTTTATCGTCGATTTATGTTAAATTTCTGGAGGCGGTAAAACCGCACTAAGTCATAGTTTTGTACTTTTTGCAAATCTATGTATTTCACGTCCGCTGAAGCGCAAATATGTGCAGTGGCTGCAAGCGTCTTCCCGGAACGGTCTTAAGAGCCATGAGATAAGGACGTGCACTCTGAACATTTCAGCTTTCTCTGTTCTGCAATCAGGCGAGTTTGCCTGATTGCGCACCTCACTTGCGACTCCAGTCTCTCCGGGCAAGACAATAGATTCCGATTGCAACAGCCTTCGCTTCGAACAAAGTTTACCACAAAGCGTCGTTATCCGGACCATTTACGGGACGGCGATAAGTACGGAGTGGCGCCTTCAGGCTGCCGGTCTCTTGTACGCCATGCGGCCTTTTGTACTTGAAACTTATAGCTTGAGCATATCCACATAGAGCCATGCTTATCCTGATGCTTGTCATAGCCTTTTGCCTGACTGCCCCTCCTTGGTCACGAGCGCAGTCGCTCAGGTTTACACACTACTCGGTGGAACATGGCCTATCGCATAATCAGGTCAATTGTATCTTGCAGGACCGTCGCGGTTTCATGTGGTTCGGCACCTCCGGCGGGTTGAATCGATTTGACGGCTACGAATTCCGCACTTACACACACGAACCGCAATACCCGAACAGTCTCAGCAACAACACAGTCCGGGGCTTGCTGGAAGACCGTGACGGCGGGCTCTGGATAGCCACGCGCGACGGCTTGAATCGATTCGATCCGGTAACAGAAACATTTGAAATCTACAGACATGAAGACACGCTAAACCAGAATTGGAATGATCTCGATGCGATTTATGAAGATGATGACGGCGGGCTCTGGCTCGGCAGTTGGGGCGGGCTCAGCCGCTTCGATGCTGCCAGCGGCAGGTTTACGAACTTTTCCCTGCCAGCTACAGATTCGGAGCATCCGCAACGCGCCGCCGTCAAAGCCATTTTTGAAGATCGATTTGGCGTGCTCTGGATTGGCACACGCAGACGCGGCTTGCTGCAATTTGACCGCAACAGCGGCGCCTTCAAGCATCTCGAACAGCCCGATCTGCAAGGTCATGCCGGGGTTGAAATCTGGCGCATCTATGAGGACCGCGCCGGTGATCTATGGGTCTGTAGCAACGATGTTGGCCTGAGCCTGCTCGATCGTGACCGGAGAAGATTCAGGCAGTTTTCCTATGAGGGCGCCCCCTATCCCATTGTGGAGAGGGGAATTCTCGATATCGTGGAAGACCGTTCCGGACAATTCTGGCTGGCTTCGCTCTCTTTGCTGCAGTTTGACCGCGCAACCCGGACTTTCGTCGCGCCGCGCAACGAGCTTGACAGGCACAACCGCCCTGGCGCCATGGATCTGATCAGTCTTTACAAGGATAACGAGGGCGCACTATGGATGGGAAGTCTTGGGGGCATTTACAGGCTGGATCAAACGCCTATTAGAGCATTTAAAAACATCCGGACGGCGAAACCCGTCACCGCGGTTTGGGAGGATACCCACAGCTATCTCTGGCTCGGCGACGCAGAAGGCCTGACCCGATATGACGAGCAAGGGCTGCTGGTCGCACACTATCATCATGTTCCCGGCGATTCGGGGAGCCTGGGGAACGGCAATGTGTACACGATCTTTCAAGACCACATTGGGGATCTCTGGGTCAGCACGGCTGGCTACGGGGTCAGCCGTTTCAACAAACGCACCGAAACCTTTAAATACTTTCGCTCCGAATTGCGCAATCCCAACAGCCTGAGCAACAATTGGGTTCGTTATTTACTGGAAGACCGGCTCGGCGCGCTTTGGGCCGGCACCGATTCCGGATTGAGTCGCTTTCATCGGCAAAGCGACACCTTCCGCCGCTATCAGCACGGAAGCGATGAATTTGCCAATCTGAGCAGAAGTTATATCTACGCGATGTGTGAAGACCGGTTCGGCGATTTGTGGATCGGCGCCACCGACGGACTCTATCGCCTGCGCCCGGCTACCGACACCTTTCACGCATATCGGCATGACGCCAGAAATCCCACCAGTCTGAGCCACGATTCTATCACCACGATTTTGGAAGACCGTTCCGGCGTGATCTGGATCGGGACTAACGGCGGCGGCCTGAACAAATTCGAGCGGGCTGGCGAAAGTTTTGTTCGATTCAAGCAAGAAGATGGTCTGGCTCACAACGCCGTCTGTGGCATTCTGGCAGATGACCAGAGCCGGCTCTGGATCAGCACAAGCAACGGTCTCTCCAGATTTACTCCCCAGACCCGAACCTTTAAGAATTATGATATCAGTGACGGACTCGTGGGCAATGCTTTCAGCAAGACGGCGTATCACCGCAGTCGCAAGAGCGGCCGAATGTTTTTTGGAGGTCTGAACGGATTGACCAGTTTTCATCCTGACAGCATCAAAGACAATCCCTATGTGCCGCCGGTGGTTATCACCCATTTCGAACGCCACAGCCCGGGCGTTGCTTTCGATAGCGTTATTGTCCACAAAGGCATCTCGCAAAAAGAAAGGCTTCGTCTTTCCCAAGATGACATGATTTTCACCATAAAATTTGCAGCGCTTAGTTACCGTAACCCGGATAAGAATCGCTATGCCTATAAACTCGAAGGCGTCAAAGATCGTTGGATAGCCCTGGGCACAAACCGGGAGGTAACGTTCACCAATCTTGCCCCCGGCGACTATACCCTGCAAGTAAAGGGCAGCAACAATGACGGCGTCTGGAATGAACAAGGCGCGGCGCTTGCCATCACGGTCACGCCGCCATGGTGGCAAACATGGTGGATGTACTCGGTTTGCGTCATTGGATTCGTTGTCCTGCTTTATGGACTGCGCCGTTACGAACTGAATCGCCAGCAATACAAGCACCGCGTACAATTGCAAAAGGTGGAATCCGAGAGAATCAAGGAGCTGGACCATCTCAAATCACGATTTTTTGATAATATCTCACACGAGTTCCGAACTCCGCTAACGCTTATTCTCGGCCAAGTCGAGCGCGTCCTGCAGTCTCCGGACCGGGAAAAAGATACCGGCCGGTTGCAGGCTGCCCTGAGCAATGCAAAGCGGCTGCTCTCACTCATCAATCAACTGCTTGATATTTCGAAGCTGGAGGCGGGAAAGATGAAACTCTCCGCATCGAAGCAGGACTTGATTCAACATCTCAGGCCGCTGGTGGCCTCGTTTGAATCCCTGGCTGAGCAGCAGAAAGTAACGCTACAATTCATAACAAAGCACCAGCAGCTTGCGCTGTATTTTGACCCTGAAAAAGTAGACCGGATTTTGATCAACTTGCTTTCCAATGCGCTAAAGTTCACGGACGCGGGCGGCGGGATTACTGTGGAAGTCGGTCTGATTGCGCACGGCAGACTCATACCTATGCCAACGGCGCCAAATCGCGGGCTCTGGCAAAAAACGCGTACCGAAATTACCGAGTTTGTGGAAATCACGGTGCGTGACACAGGCATTGGCATCCCGTCCGACCGCCTGCTTAACATCTTTGACCGTTTTTACCAGGTTGATTTAAGGCAGACCCGCGAACGCGAAGGCACTGGCATCGGGCTGGCGCTGGTCAAGGAGTTGACCGAGCTGCACCACGGGACCATAAGCGCCAGCAGCCAGCGGGGCAAGGGTTCGGCCTTTGTAGTGAGACTACCGCTTGGCCAGGAGCATCTCCAGCCCGATGAAATTGCCGCGGAACCAACCCGCGCAAGTGCAGAGCCCCCACCACTCCGACAGCCACCGGCAAAGAACATTGAAATGACGATGCCATCAGACCCTCCGAAGGAATCGCCGGAAGGCTTGCCAACCGGTACCGGGGAAGTCATCCTGGTAGTAGAGGATAATCTCGATGTCCGGCGCTTTGTCTGTGAACACCTGCAAGATAACTATCGTGTGCTCGAGGCCGGAAATGGCGAGGAAGGCCTGGCGCGAGCTCAGAAGGAAATACCCGATCTTGTCATCACCGATATCATGATGCCGGAGATGACCGGTTATCAGTTAGTTGACGCCTTGCGAAAGGATGAGCGCACCAGCCACATCGCCATCGTGATTCTGACGGCCAGGGCCGATGATGATGCCCGCATCGATGGCCTGGAAGCCGGCGCCGACGCCTACCTGACAAAGCCATTCAATGCCAAAGAGCTGCAAGTGCGCATCCGCAAGCTCATCGAAGTACGCCGGCAGTTGCGCGACCGCTTCAGTAAAGCCACGGTGATCAAACCTTCGGAAGTCACCGCGGTTTCCGTTGACCAGGCATTCTTACAACGTCTCGTGGATACGGTTGAGGCGCATTTTGAAGACAGCGGCCTCGCGGCATCAGAGCTTGCTGCCTCTGCCCACATGAGCGTCTCGCAGCTCAATCGTAAGCTGAACGCACTCATCGGACAACCTGCAGGGAAATTCATCCGCTCACTGCGCTTGCAGCGTGCTGCTGACCTGCTGAGTAGGAACGCCGGCACCGTAGCCGAGATTTCATATCAGGTTGGATTTGATGACCCGGCGCATTTTGCCAGGCGATTTCGGGAGCAGTTTGGTTGCGCACCCTCGGAGATGCGAGCGAATAGCAACCAGGTAGAATAAAGGCTAAAGGAGCAAAATGGGAGCGGGTACGTGCGCTGTTCAGCCTCCGCCATGGGGGACGGGCAAAGACAAATAGGGGCTGTCCCAAAAGTCCTTATGGGCGTATTAGTTGCTTGTCTGCGCGCTGTTTCCTCGATCTTGCAATATGGGGCTAATGATATAAAAAACATATTATTAGCCCCGTGCTTTAGCGCTGGGACTATGCGAGCGCCACACCGATTTGAGGGGCTTTTAACCCCTTTTTGACAACATTTGACATAAGACGGACCGCGTAGCTGCAAGGTGTTCCCTGACCACAACTGCAGAGACAGTACTCAACGGCCCATCCCGGCCTTCCGTTTGAGCGGCCCATTCCCTGAGCCTGCGTAAAACGTCCAGATTATTGCGCAAGCAGTCCTTGGCTTTATTGAGCGCTTTAGCTTAAATTGTGCCTCATAAGATAAGAATCCGCATAAGATCATGGTAAAACTCCTCGTCAGCTTGCTGCCGGTGTTCGTGTTTCTTGTCGGCTTGATTTTCATCGACAGTTATAGATTAGTCAAATTGCGCGCCGTTGTGGTGGCGATTGTAATGGGCTGTGCCGCTGCCGTGCTTTCTGTTCTGGTGAACGATGGCTTATCTGCCAGTTTGGCCCTGAGCCCGACTGCCTATTCGCGTTACATCGCACCAGTTGTAGAAGAGAGTCTTAAAGCTCTCTATCTCACTTATTTAATCAGCAGCAACCGGGTAGGCTTCATGGTAGACGCAGCAATATTCGGCGTGGCCATCGGCGCCGGTTTTGCCTTTGTTGAAAATGTCTACTATCTGCAAACGCTGGCAACGGCGAACGTTATGGTGTGGATAGTGCGCGGCTTTGGCACGGCTTTGATGCATGGCGCCGCTGTGGCAATCTTCGGCATCATCGCCAAGGGCAGAAGTGAACGGCACCCACGCGAGCAGGCTTTTGCGTTTCTGCCAGGCCTGGCAGCGGCTGTCGTGTTGCACTCGTTTTACAATCACTTTTTGCTGCCACCCCTGGTGACAACGTTGATCTTGCTGGCCGTGCTTCCGCCTCTGGTCCTGCTTATATTCGATCTCAGCGAGAAAGCCACGCGCGACTGGCTGGGAGTGGGCATGGACACCGACGTTTGGGTGCTGGAAATGATCACGGGCGGTAGCATTTCGGATACCAGAATCGGCAGATACCTTGAATCGATGCAGCAGAGTTTTCCGGGTGAGATAGTGGCTGACATGCTCTGTCTCTTACGTATCTATCTGGAGCTTGCGGTCAGAGCGAAAGGTGTCTTGATGCTGAAAGGAACCGGAATCGAGGTCGAGCCTGACCCCGAAATTGCTGCAAAGTTCGCTGAGCTTGAATATCTGGAGAAGAGTATCGGAAGGACAGGCAAACTGGCATTACAGCCTTTGCTGCATGTCTCAGGCCGGGACCTCTGGCAATTACGCATGCTGAGCCGGGATAACCGCTGATGGAGAGGACCTTCAAGAAGAATCTCGCCGCTCTGGACTCGGTCTTCGAGTTCGTTGACCAGTTTGTGGGCCAACACGAGCTCGACGAGTCGACGGCTTATGCGGTCAATTTTGCCATCGAGGAGCTCTTTACCAATATGGTCAAGTACAGCAAATCCCGGCAAGAGATGCGCATCGCTCTGAAACTTGACGGCCGGTCGCTCACAATCGAACTCACCGAATACGATGTGGATGAATTCGATATCACAAAAGTTGGTTCGGTCGATACAGAGCTTTCGTTGGATGAACGCAAAGTCGGCGGCTTAGGGCTGCACCTGACAAGGCAAATCATGGATAATATCGAATATACTCACAAAGGTGGCAACAGCATTATTACGCTCACCAAACAGTTGGAGAATTAAAATGTTAGAGATTCACGTCAATGACAACGGCGATGTGCTTCTGAGCGGACGGTTCGATGCCTCGCAGGTTGAAAAGGTGAGGCCGGTATTCGACACCATCGAGAAGTCCTGCGTCATTGACTTCCGGGATTTGAAGTATATTTCCAGCGCCGGCCTGGGAGAACTTCTGAATGTTCAGAAACGGTTGATGGATGTCGGAGAAGGATTGCGACTGGTCAATATGAATCCACACGTCCGCGACATTTTTCGCTATGCCGGCTTCCACAAGGTGTTTGAGATTGCGGAAAAATCGTAATTCGTAAATCGTAAACCGCACATCGGTAAAGCGGGGATTTCTTTCGGTGTCGAAAAGGACGGAGACGCTTAATGCTCCTTTGTGACTTTGTGGTAAGGGCCTTCTCCATCTGAACGACATAAAGCCATCAACTTTTCGGAGGTTTAATTGTAATTATGTCACATGAGCACGATAAACGGATAGTCCGACAATGTCTTGCCGGTGACACAGAGCTATTCGGTACGTTGGTGGAAAGGTATCAAATTCAGCTTTTCAATGCAGCTTTAAAGTTCGTCCAGAATTATGATGACGCTGTCGAAATCACGCAATCTGTATTTGTCAAGGCTTTTGAGAAGCTCCACACCTATGATCCGAAGTTCAGATTCTTTAGTTGGATATACCGCATGATTATCAACGAATCATTGAATTTTGTCAATCGCAAGAAGCATTTCGAGGAATTGAGTCCTGCTTTCGTCTCGGAGGCGAAGACGCCACTCGAATCATTTCAGGATGCGGAGCTGAATGATTTCGTGCAGGATGCGATCATGAAGTTGGAGATCGATTATCGGGCTGTGATCGTGCTTCGGCACTTCGGTGACTTGTCATACAAAGATATGAGCTACGTGCTGGATCTGCCGGAGAAGACGGTGAAATCGCGGTTGTTCACCGCCAGGAGTATGCTACGTGATATTTTAATAACCAAAGGGATCTCAAAATCATGATCGATGCAAAGCTCAAGCGATTGATTAACCAGGAGATGGACGGAGTCCTTTCCGAGCAGCAGCGGGCGGAGCTCGAACGCAAGCTCGCCAATAATCCTGAAGCTCGCGCGTATCAGTCTGACATGCAGCGATTGGCTGGCGCCCTGTCGGAAGTACACCAGGAAGCGCCGCCGCCTCACTTTAAGAAGACCGTCATGAACAGGGTGCGCGCCCGCAGCGGCGCCAGACCCCAAAAAACAACTCTGGCTAAATTTACCAGCAAGCTCATCAAGAACTTTGACCGTCGCATCGGCGCCGCTTTTGCTTTTGGTTGCGCATTTGCCCTGTTGCTGCTGGTCCTAATCAACGGTAATACCGGCATAGATATGTCAGATCCGGACTCGCAGATGGTCGGCACGTTACGCTCATTGCGGTCCCTGGCGCCGCAAACGAGTGGCCAGACCGTTGATCTGGATTCTGATGGCGGCACTGCCAGATTGCAAGTCAGCTCTAACCCTGACCTCTCCCTTCTTACCATTACCTTCCAGCGCGATAGTAGATTAGAAGTCAAGATTGAATTCTCGCCCCAGGACCTGGAAGTCATTGGGTTGCAAAGAGAGTTAGGAGCGATCGGTGAGATCGCTATTGCGGACACCGGAAGGATAACGATTTCGGCCAGCCAGGGTTCCTACGAGGTTATTCTGCGGCGGATGACCATGGGGCTGGCTTCGGTGAGAATCACCACTCAGGGACGAGAGACGCATTCTGACAAGACCATCCTGCTGAACACTGACCAGTGAAGCCTCTTTGAAACTTTACCAACTTTTTACAACCAGGGATGTAATTCGGTTAAACCTAACTGAGAGAACTCTTAACTCTAAGTATATTGGAGGATGCAATGACACACAATTCAAGAAAGACGTTTTTGAGCGGTAAAGCTTTGAAGCTGGCGATCGGTGGTGTGGCGTTGATAGGTGTTCTTGCCATCTATGTGAGCTTTTACGGCTACCGGGTTCCTCCCGAAGAGGTTTCCGGAACGATTGGCGGCGTGAAAAAGGCGGAGAAGTACCAGACGACCCAAATCTCTGAGCAGGATGTGGCTTTGCAGAACCCGGAGATTCAGACTCTGCTGCAGAACGACCAATTTCAGAGATTGCTGAGTACCGAATCGTTTCAGGCAGCGTTGCGCTCTGAGGCCATTCGCGAGGCATTGACCAGTGAAGCGATGCGGGAGGCATTGAAGTCCGACGCCATGCGCGAGGCGTTGACCAGTGAAGCGATGCGGGAAGCCCTGAAATCCGAAGCGATGCGGGAGGCATTGCAATCTGAGGCCCTTCGTGAGGCGTTGACCAGTGAAGCGATGCGTGAAGCGTTGAAGTCCGACGCTATGCGTGAAGCGCTGACCAGCGAAGCGATGCGCGAGGCGCTCAAGACAGTTGGTTTGCAGGAAGCGTTGAAATCTGAAGCTTTGAAGTCTGAGGCTTTGACTGAGGCGTTGAAATCCGATGCTTTACGTGAAGCTCTGACCAGCGAGTCCTTGCAGGAAGCGCTGAAATCTGAGGCTATTCGTGAGGCGTTGACCAGCGAAGCGATGCGCGAGGCTTTGAAATCGGAAGCCATGCGTGAGGCGTTGACCAGCGAAGCGATGCGTGAAGCCCTGTCCAGCGAAGCCATGCGCGAAGCGTTGCAATCTGAGGCCATGCGCGAGGCGTTGACCAGCGAGGCCATGCGCGAAGCCTTAAAATCCGAATCACTGCGGGAAGCCTTGACCAGCGAATCCATGCGCGAGGCCCTGCGCAACGAGTCGCTGCGCGAATCTTTGACCGCGAAGAGGTAGGGGGCTTGAGTCGCAGATATGGGTTATTCCTTCTCATTCTTTGCAATAAAATCGGCCCATGACGGCTCTGCCGCGTCGGGAAATAATCCAGGTTAAGAAACTTGTGGCAGGAAGCAGGAAGCAGAAAGCAAGTCAATTCAAATAGCGGTGAACAGGCGGAGCGGCGAATCGGTGGAACAGTGGCAGGACATGCATGCTGTCTCAGATTCGCCGTCGCCGTTTCTCCGTCTCTGAAGTTTCGAAACCACGAGGCAACCAGATGATGATTACGCGCCGCATATACCTGACGCTCTTAATCTTTTGCTGCGCTACCTCTCTGCAAGCGCAGTTTTACTCCCTGGAGACAGAGAATCTGCGGCTGCTTTACTACGACAAAGGCCATGAGTACGTGGTGCCACATCTGGCCCGTTGTTTTGAGAACGCTTACCGTTTTCACAATCAGACGTTCAACTACACGCCTTCTGACAAGATTACAGTTCTGCTGGATGATTTTGGCGATTTCGCTTCAGGCGGCGCCGGCACGATTCCGCACAATACCATAAGCGTTGGCATCTCGCCGTTTAACTACACCTTCGAGACCATGACCGCCAACGAGCGCATGAACACCATTATGAATCATGAGCTGGCTCACATCGCCACGCTCGACCAGGCTGGCGGCAGGGAAAAATTCTTTCGCCGGCTCTTCCTGGGCAAAGGCTATCCGACATCCGACAATCCGCTCTCGATTTTATATCTATATCTGACCAGCCCACGCTGGGGCTCGCCGCGCTGGTACACCGAAGGCATTGCCGTCTTCATGGAAACCTGGATGGCCGGCGGCCTTGGCCGTGCACTCGGCGCTTACGACGAGATGGTCTTCCGTACCATGGTGCGTGACAGCAGCTATTTTTACGATATTGTGGGTTTGGAATCCGAAGGCACAAAAGTCGACTTTCAGGTCGGCGCCAACTCTTATCTCTACGGCACGCGTTTTATGAGCTATCTGGCGTATGCGTACGGACCAGATAAACTCATCGAATGGACCTCACGGCCATCTAACAGCAAAGCCCATTTTGCAGCGCAATTTAAGAATGTCTACAAAAACTCTATCAAGGATGAGTGGTCAAAGTGGATAGCATGGGAGCGCTCATGGCAGCAGGCAAACCTGGATTCCATCAGAACCGCGCCGGTGACTGCTTACCGTTCTGTCACCCGACAGCCGCTGGGCTCGGTTTCCCGCATGTATGTCGATCCGGACGGCCAGACTGTCTATGCCGCAATTCGCTATCCTGGCCAGTTTGCTCATATTGCTGAGATCGATCTGAGCTCGGGTTCTCTGAAAAAGATCAAAGACATCAAGGGTGCGGGTCTGTTTTATGTCACCTCCCTGGCATTCGATCCGCAGGCCCGCACACTTTTTTACACCACCGACAACAACGGCTGGCGCGATATCCATGCCACAGATCTGACTTCAGGCAAATCGAGGCTGCTTCTAAGAGATGCCCGTGTAGGTGATCTCGCTTTCAATCTTGACGATAAGTCTCTCTGGGGCGTCCGCCATTTCAACGGCGTCTCCACTCTGGTCAGAATTCCGCACCCGTACCGGGAATGGAACCAGGTTTATTCCTTTCCTTATGGCAAGGACATTTACGATATCGACGTGTCTCCGGATGGCAAAACTGTGACCTCTGCCCTGGTTGAAATCGACGGCAGCCAGAAGCTCATCAAGATGGATACACAAAATCTGCTGGCAGGGGAGACTTCATTTGAGGAGATTTTCGATTTTGATATCAGCATCCCTGCCAACTTTGTCTTTTCCCCGGACGGCCGCTATCTTTTTGGCTCATCATACTATTCTGGGGTGTCCAATATTTACCGTTACGATTTTGTTGAGCAGGACATGGACATCCTTAGTAATTGTGAGACAGGATTCTTCCGGCCAACGGTGGTCGATGACGACTCCCTGCTGATTCTGCGCTATATGCGCGGCGGATTTGTGCCAACGCTTATTGCCATCGAGCCCCTGGAAACGGTCAATGCTGCCAGATTTCTCGGCACAGCCATCGTCAAGAAAAATCCGGAGCTGAGGGACTGGACGCTGGGCTCGCCAGCCGAGATCGATATTGATGCTTTAACTATCTCGAAGGACAGGTATAACACACTTTCGCAGGTTACATTGACCTCGGCGATTCCAGTGGTTGAGGGTTACAAAGACTTCGCTGCCGTCGGCATGCGTCTCGATTTTTCAGAGCCCCTTTCACTGAGCCGCTTCGACCTGACAGGCTCCTATTCACCGGATCGTTCCCTGCCCGGCGACGAACGCTTTCATGCACGCTTCAATTTACATCACTGGAATTGGCAGTTGAGCGCCACATACAACGGTGCTGATTTTTACGATCTATTTGGCCCGACCAAGCGGAGCCGCAAGGGCTATTCCGTCGGGATGAAGTATCGCAAGACGCTGATGTATGATGAGCCAAAAGCCCTGCGCCTCAACTTCGGTGTGGCGGGCTACGGCAATCTGGAGCGTCTGCCCGATTTCCAAAACGTTGCTGCGACCTTCGAAGAGCTGCTGACCGGACATGTTAGTCTCGACTACGAGTTTGTGCGAAAATCACTGGGTGCGGTCGATGAGGAAGCGGGATTGAAGTGGCGTCTGGCCACGGACCCCAACTATGTCAATTCAAAGCTTTTCCCGTTTCTGCGCGGTGATCTGGACGTTGGCGCTTTACTGCCCCTGAACCACTCATCGGTCTGGCTCAGGACTTCGGCAGGCAGCGCGTTCGGGGACCGGGATGACCCCTTTGCCAATTTCTTCTTCGGCGGTTTTGGCAACAATTGGGTTGACCACTTATCAGAGAAGCGCTACCATGAGTTCTACAGCTTTCCGGGGGTCGAGCTCAATGCCATCGGCGGGCGAAATTACGGCAAGGCGATGGTGGAATGGCTGCTGCCACCGGTACGCTTCCGGCGAGCCGGCTTCCCATCGCTGTATTTCAACTGGACGCGGATTGCACTTTTTTCGTCCGGGCTGGCCACTGATCTCGACAGCGCTTCTGCGCGGCAGACGTTTTTCAATGTTGGCGGGCAAATTGATTTCCGGCTGGTGTTGTTCTCAAAGCTGCACTCGACAATCTCCTTTGGTTATGCTGCAGCAATCGAGGCGGGCCAGGCAGCCGAAGATGCCAGCACAGAGTTTATGTTCTCACTCAAGATACTCTGATTTCGACGACGCTGGAGCGCAAGTGCTCTGATTCATAAATTCGGAGAATAGTATTCTACCTATATTAGACAGGACAACAGGAACAGTATGTTAGGCTGTAGTAACTCATGCATTCTTTACATACATATAACATAGCACACATAGTAAGGAGATTTTCATGAGCGTTATTCTAATCACAGGTTGTAGTTCAGGATTTGGATTTTTGGCAGCAAAGAAATTTGCCGCACGTGGAGACCAAGTTTTTGCCACGATGCGCGATCCGAGAGGGAAGAACAGTGGCCCAGCAGAGGAACTTCGTGCTTCGTCTAACATCGAGGTGCTTGATCTCGACGTAACTTCGGATGGATCGGTCGCTGCAGCCGCAACAGCCGTCCTCGCCAGGGTTGATGCACCAGATGTCATCATAAATAATGCAGGGCAGATGTACGTCGGATTGGCGGAGGCGTTCACGGCAGATGAGCTTAGCCGACAACTTGATGTCAACGTAGTTGGCATTCATCGTGTGAACCGTGCGTTCCTGCCATCGATGCGACAGCATGCCAAAGGCCTGATTATCAATATCAGTTCGGTTGCAGGGCGCATGGCGGCGCCCTTTTTTGCTGTGTACCATGCGAGCAAATGGGGCGTAGAAGGATACTCGCTAGCTTTACGCCGTGAACTGGCCTGTGTAGGCGTAGACGTAGTGGTAGTTGAGCCAGGACCGTTCACTACCGAACTTTTTCCACAAAGTCCGAGACCGAAGGACGAGGACAACCGTGCGCAGAGCTACCCCGAGATAACGCAGCAGACGTTCGATGGTATGGGAGCTGCCTTCGAAGGGATGTTTCGTGATCCAGAAGTGCCAACAGATCCGGCCGATGTAGTCGACCGGTTCGCCGAGTTGATCGACATGGCTCCGGGCGCCCGCCCATTTCGCAGCGTCGTTGGGGTCGACATGGGTGTAACTGAGCGCAATGTGACCGATGAAGCGCATGAAGCACCGTTCATCCAAGCGATGGGGCTCGACGAGTTCGTTCAGCTTCGGACGACCTAATCCGACAGGGCTTTGAGACCGCTTCGATGTCCCCCGATATGAAGCAAAGACTTGTGGAGCACGTTCACGCTTCTAGCTCACACTTAACAGCAAGTTATTGCGGAGCGATCAGGCGCCCAACGAACGGCTTCACTGGGCAGACGGGAGTTCATGTATTTAGGTTTCGTCACAAGTCTCTCACATCGAGTCAGGGAATGACAAAAGTCCGGTGTCAGAGACTTGCGTAGAATGTCCTGTTTTATGCGCAACGCGTCCTTGGTAGCGAAGATAGAAGTTTGTTACCTTGGTCAGCGGTAAGCAAGAATTAGACGGGATAACATGCTGAACAAGATAAGATAATCTTGATAGCCAGTAAATCGTGTCCATATTCATGAATTGAAATAATCAGCGGAGGCTTTTCCCATGTGCGCCAGGATTCTTGTTGTTGACGACGAACCCGATCTCGAACATCTCATACGGCAGAAATTTCGACGCCAGATCCGCAGCCAGGAGTTCGAGTTTCTCTTTGCCATCAACGGCGTGGACGCGCTAGACAAACTCCGGGATAATCCGGACATCGATCTGGTTTTGACTGATATCAACATGCCCGAAATGGACGGTTTGACTCTGCTCACCAGGCTCGGAGAACTGGAGCTCAATCTGAAGCCGGTGATCGTGTCCGCCTATGGCGACATGCAGAACATCCGCACGGCCATGAACCGTGGCGCCTTCGATTTCGTCACCAAGCCCATCGATCTGCAAGACCTGGAAGTCACCATCGACAAGTCGCTGAAAGAAATTTTGGTACTAAAGCAAGCCCTGGAAGCGCACGATCATTTGATCGCCATCGAACAGGAGCTGAATATTGCCACCACCATTCAGACTTCGATTTTACCCCAGACTTTTCCACCCTACCCGGACCGCAAGGAATTTGACATCTTTGCCAGGATGGTGACGGCAAAAGAAGTGGGCGGCGACTTCTACGATTTCTTTCCCATCGGCAAGCACCGGCTTGGTTTCACAATCGGGGATGTGTCGGGCAAGGGCGTACCCGCCGCCATGCTCATGGCAGTAAGCCGAACTCTCCTTAAAGCCACTGCTCTTAAGGGCATTCCGCCGGATGAGTGTTTGCAGGAGATCAATAACATTCTTGCTGTTGAAAGCTTGTCGACTATGTTCGTCACAATCTTCTACGGCGTTCTGGATGTACGCAACGGCGCCCTGGAATACTGCAATGGCGGCCATAATCCGCCCTATCTTGTTTCCACCAATGGCATCACGCAACTCGACAATATCGGCGGCTTGTTTGTCGGCGCTTTGCAGAACATCGAGTATGAATCGAAAATGATGACGCTGCAACCCGGGGACACGCTCTTCCTCTATACCGACGGCGTCACCGAAGCGGAGGATATGAACGAGGACGAATTTCAGACCGACCGGCTGGAGGCGTGTTTGCGAGATCTGAACGGCGAAGCGCTGCCGGCCATGACTGAGCGCGTATTTGACGCCGTCCGGAAATTCTCTGATGGTATGCAGCAAAGTGATGATATAACCATCCTAACAGTAAGGTACAACGCATGATTGTTTTTAACACCATTGACACGGGAGATAGTAGGATGAATGTGATGGTTGTAGATGATGAGCAGGACGTCAAGCTGCTGTTTCAGCAGAAATTCAGGCGGGAAATCAAGGCTGGTAAGCTCGCTCTGCACTTCGCTTTTTCGGCCGAGTCTGCGCTGGAATATCTCGAGAAAAAGGGAGACCATTTTTTTACGCTTGTGCTATCGGACATCAACATGCCGGGCATGAGCGGATTGGAATTGTTGAAGCAAATTAAGCAGCGCTTTGCTGATTTGCAGGTTTGCATGATTACAGCCTACGGAGATGAAAAGAACTATAGAATTGCCGTCGAATATGGCTGTTCTGACTATTTCACCAAACCACTGTCATTTGAGTCGTTGAAAAACAAGATATTGGCTCCACGTGCTCAAAAGCGTCAGGCAGATTGACCCAGCAGTCCGGAAATGATCGGAGGAAACAACTACATGAAGAGATTATCCATCCTGGCCATATTGGCTTGCATCCTGGCATCGCATGGTGGATTTGCACAGACTCATCCCGAGACCGGGCTGCCTTTCATCACAAACGTCAGTCCGAAAGAATATGGCGCTTCCGGCACCAACTGGGCTATCGTCAAAGACGACCGCGGCGTCATGTATTTCGGCAACAGCAATGGCCTGCTGGAATACGACGGCGCCACCTGGCGATTGATTCTGCTTCCCAATCAATCGACGGTACGGTCCCTGGCAAAGGCCGACGATGGCACCATATATGTCGGTGGAGTCGGAGACTTTGGGTTTCTTGCAGCGGATAGCCTGGGGCAGATGCGATATATTTCCCTGATGCATGAGGCGCCGGCAGAATACAACCAATTCAGCGATGTCTGGCATGCGCGCATCTTAGATGGCAGTGTCTATTTTCTGACAAACAAAGTCATCTATCGCTGGACACCGGCTGGCACGAACCCTGACCACAAAGCAAATTCTCCTGAAAACCTGCATCAGTCAAATGCTGGCGTCATGAAAATATGGCCATCGGAGGATCGCTATCATGTGAGCACTGTCGTAAACGGCGTCTTTTACGTACGGCAGTGGGGCATCGGTCTCATGCAAATGGTGAACGACAGCCTGATGCTGGTGCCTGACGGTGAGCGTTTTGCTGACGAGCGCATCTATGTGATGCTGCCCTTTGACGAAAACAGGATACTTATTGGATCACGCTCACGGGGCCTTTTTGTTTACGATGGCCGCACGTTTGAACCTTTCGAAACCGAGGCTGATGCGCTCCTGGCCCGCTATGACCTGTATCTGCCCGGCGCGGTGCTCACGGATGGCAGCTTTGCACTCGGTACGCTTGGCGGGGGCATGGTGGTTATCAACCGTGATGGCCGGCTGCTGTCCGTTATCGACCAGAGCGCCGGGCTGGCTGATAATGATGTCATGTACATCTACCCTGACCCTTCCGGTACCGGACTGTGGCTGGGTTTGTTCCGGGGTATCGCCTATGTGGAAACGCCGTCGCCGTTATCATTGTACACCGCCCTGTCAGGACTGGCATTTCCGGTTGTCGATATTGTCCGGTATCAACAGACTTTATATGCCGCCACCAACCGCGGCATCTACCGGCTGGATGAAAAGGGCGCGTTCCAACTGGTTTCCGGTACCATTGGTCAGTGCTTTGATTTGTATGTTGCAGATGATGGCCTGTATGGCACTGTGCTGGATAAAGGACTTGTACGCATCGAAGGCACGCGTTCAGTTCCGATTCGGCGTTCGGTGAACTATGATTTCCGTGCCAATGGCGTACACCAGTGGGGTCGCAATCCGGATTATCTCTTTGTTCTGCTGGACGATGCCCTGGCACTCTTGCATCGCCAAAATCAGCGCTGGCAAGATGTCGGTAATATAATGATCCAGTCTTCCCCGGCAACCATGGCTGAAACTGCGGACCATAATCTTTGGATCGGTTCGACAGTCGAGGGCTGCGCCCGTATTCAATTTGCTGATCTTAGTGAGTTTGACCCCACTGTCATTAACAATCTGTCGCCGGACTATTTCAATGCAGATCATGGCCTGCCGCAGGGTGCGGTAATTCCATATCGAATCGCGGACCGAATGTACTTTGTCACGTACCGCGGCATCTATAGCTTCAATGCGCAGAACAGCAGCTTTCATGCTGATTCTACCTTCGCCGGGGTAAGCATTAATAGCCGCTCCGGCTCCTTTTTCCCCATGATCGAGGACACACGTGGCCGGGTGTGGCTGAGCTTTGGCGCGGAAGCCGCCGTGGCCACGCCAAATGAAAACGGCGCCTATACCATTCACAAAACTCCGTTTCTGCGCTTCGCGGATGCGCCGCTCAATGCGATCCATCCTGAAGACAACGGCACAGTCTGGTTCGGTGGCTCGGAGATGCTTATCCGTTACGATGCTTCGGTGCACAAAGAGTACACAACAGACTACCCGGCGCTGATCCGGCGGGTGACGGTGGGAGATGATTCGGTAATCTATGGCGGCACAGTGATTCAAGCTTCCGAAGGCTCTGAGCCCTCGGAAGGTTTTGTGCTTCCACATACGCACAACACCCTGGGCTTTGAATATGCCGCGGCTACCTATGACAACCCTAAAGAAACTCGCTTTCAGACTTTCCTCGAAGGTTTTGACCGCGAGTGGTCGGCCTGGAGTGCAAAGACTGAGAAAGAATACACCAATCTACCGGAGGGTAAGTACCGTTTCCGCGTGCGGGCCAGCAATATCTACCGCCACCCCAGTCGGGAGGCGGTGTACGCCTTCCAAATTCTGCCGCCATGGTACCGAGCCTGGTGGGCCTATCTGATCTATCTGCTCGGCGGCGGCGGTTTCGTATTCGGCCTGGTGAGAATGCGTACCAGTCAGCTCGAGGCCAACAAGCGCGAGTTGGAGCAGACCGTCAAGGAGCGAACCCATGAAATCCAGCAACGGGTGCATGAGCTTTCCGTGATCAACACAGTCCAGGAAGGGTTGGTACGCGAACTGAACATGCAGGCCATCTACGATGTGGTAGGCGACCGCATTCGCGACCTGTTTGATGCTCAGGCTGTGATCATCGGTACATTTGACCACAAGGCCGGCACGGAGACACATGTCTATAATCTTGAGAAAGGCAAGAGGATACATACTGAGCCCCGCCCTATCGACAAAGTGCGACGCCATCTCATCGATAAACGTGAGATGGTCTTGATCAACGAGAACTTAATAGACGTGGCAATTAAGAAATTCGGTATTGAGCGTCCCAAACCGGTGCCTGGCACAGAAATGCCCAAATCAGCGCTCTGGGTGCCGTTGGTTGTTGGCGAAGTCGCAAGGGGATATGTAAGCTTGCAGAATATCGACCGTGAACATGCCTTCAGCGACTCTGATGTGCGGCTTTTGAATACGCTCGCCAACAGTATGAGTGTGGCTCTGGAGAATGCCCGCCTGTTTGACGAGACCAATCGCCTGCTGAAAGAAACCGAGCAGCGCAATGCGGAGCTGGGCGTCATAAACAGCGTTCAGGAGGGTCTGGTGCGGGAGCTGGACATGCTGGGCATTTACAATCTCGTAGGCGAAAAAGTCCGGAGCATTTTTGACGCCCAGGTTGCTGCCATTGCCACTTTTGACCATGAAGCGGACATCGAACATTTCCATTATGTCTTTGAAAAAGGTGAGATGTACTATCCTGAGCCGCGTCCACTTGATAAGCTGCGGCGCCATTTGATCGACAGCCGTGAAGTCGTACTGGTCAACGAATGTACCGACGAAATAAGAGCTAAATATGGCTTGCGTAATTTGCCGGGAACCGAAACACCCAAATCCCTGCTGTTTGTGCCGCTGATGGTGGGAGAGAATGTCAGGGGTTACGTGAGTCTGCAGAACCTGGACCGCGAGCACGCCTTCAGCGACCCGGATGTGCGGTTGCTGACCACCTTATGCAACAGCATGAGCGTGGCGCTGGAGAATGCCCGCCTGTTCGACGAAACCAATCGCCTGCTGAAAGAGACCGAACAGCGCAATGCCGAGCTGGGCGTCATCAATAGCGTGCAGGAGGGGCTGGTGCGCGAACTCGACATGCAGGCCATTTACGATCTGGTTGGAAACCGGGTGCGCGAGTTGTTCGATACTCAGACCGTGAACATCCGCACATTCGACCATAAAACCGGTCTTGAGCACTGGCAATTCGTCATGGAAAAAGGTGAACGATTGCACAGCGAGCCGCGCCCGATTATCTGGGCAAATAAAGAGCTCATCAAAACAAGGCAACCGCTGGTCATCAACGAAAATTATATGGAAACAGCCAAAAAATATGGCGGCAAGGGCGTCACAGTTGGCGAGCCGCCGAAATCAGCGGTATTTGTGCCGTTGATCGTTGGCGATGTGGTCAGAGGATCGATCAGCTTACAAAACATAGATCGCGAGAATGCTTTTAGCGATGCTGAGGTGCGTTTGCTCACAACCCTTGCCAACAGCATGAGCGTGGCCCTTGAAAATGCCCGTCTGTTCGATGAAACCAACCGTCTATTGAAGGAAACCGAACAGCGCAATACCGACCTTGGAACCATCAACAGCATAAGCCAGGGGTTGGTATCAAAACTTGAATTCGCCGCACTTATCGAACTTGTGGGCGAACGGATTCAGGAGACGTTCAACGCGAACATCGTATACATAGCCCTCCTGGATAAACAAACCAGCATGATACATTTTCCATACGGCTACGGCGACGACTTTTCCCCTCTGCCATTTGGCGAAGGCCTTACCTCCCGTATCATTCAAACCGGTGAGCCACAACTTATCAACCGGGATGTCGGGGAACACTACGCCCAGCTCGGAATCAAACGCAGAGGCGTGCCTTCAGCATCGTACCTGGGCGTGCCCATTCCCTCCGGTGACGAAATTATTGGCGTCATCAGTGTGCAAAGCACCACAGTGGAGAATCGCTTCAATGAGGCGAGCATGAGCCTGTTGAGTACTGTTGCAGCCAACGTCGGTATGGCCTTGCATAATGCCCGCCTGTTTGAGGAGGCGCAGGAAGCCCGCGCCTCCGCCGAAGAAGCAAACGAAGCCAAGAGCGCCTTTCTTTCCACAGTCAGCCATGAACTGCGCACGCCGCTGACCTCTGTGCTTGGCTTTGCGAAGATCATCAAGAAACGACTCGAGGAGAAAATCTTCCCGCTTATCCTGAACGGAGATACCAAGATCCAGCGCACGGTTGAGCAGGTGAAGGAGAATCTCGGCGTGGTGGTGGCTGAGGGAGAACGGCTGACCACGCTCATCAACAACGTACTCGATCTCGCCAAGATCGAAGCCGGCAAGATCGAATGGCACATGGAAACTGTAACATTGCCCGAGATTATTGAGCGGGCAACGGCAGCTACCGCCTCGTTGTTCGATGGCGCCGGTCTGAAATTGATCAAGGATGTGGACTCCGGATTGCCACGAATCGTGGGCGATCAGGACAAGCTGATTCAGGTCGTGATCAATCTCATCTCCAATGCCGTCAAGTTTACTGAGAAAGGCGCCGTCACATGTCGTGTCCGCAAGGCAAAGGATGACGTCACGATCAGTATTATCGATACAGGCACGGGTATCACCAAAGAGGACCAACCAAAGGTGTTCGACAAGTTTAAACAGGTGGGTGACACACTGACGGACAAACCTAAGGGCACGGGCCTGGGACTTACCATCTGCAAGGAAATCGTTGAATATCACGGCGGCCGTATCTGGGTTGAAAGCGAGCCGGGCAAAGGCAGCACCTTTTCGTTCACCCTGCCGGTGAAGGCCAGGCAGCAGGCCGAGACCGGAATTCACTCCATTGACCTTGGAGCCCTGGTTGCTGAGCTTAAAGAACGCGTGCGTTCTACTGCCAGGAAGTCGGAAAGGGATAATCCGGTGATTCTGGTGGTCGACGATGAAGCGCACATCAGAGAGCTGTTAGCGCAGGAACTTGGCGAAGCCGGCTACCAGGTCCGCCTTGCCGCCAATGGTCAGCAGGCACTCAAGCAAATCCGGGATGAGCTGCCCGATCTTATCATTCTCGACGTCATGATGCCGGAGATGAATGGCTTTGATGTGGCGGCCGTGCTCAAGAATGATCCGGTGACCATGAACATCCCGATTCTGATTCTCTCCATCGTGCAGGACCGCGAGCGCGGCTTTCGTCTCGGCGTCGACCGCTACCTGACCAAGCCCATTGACACCGAAGCTTTGTTCCACGAGGTCGGTGCACTATTAGAACAGGGTAAATCCAAAAAGAAGGTCATGGTGGTCGACGAAGACGCCTCGACCGTGAAAACTCTGGCTGAGGTATTGCAGGCAAGAGGTTATCAGGTCGTCGAGGCAAATGGCGCAGAGTTGATCAAAAAAGCGAAGTCGAGTAAGCCCGACATCATCATATTGAATTCACTGCTATCGGAGAAGCAGGAGATTGTCAAGACGCTGCGTTTCGAGAAGGGTCTGGAAAATGTGTTGTTCTTAGTGTATCAGTGATCCTGTCCAAGGCAAAACGTGAAAAAATCCATCTTACTTTTCATCATGTTCAAACTGCCGTGGCCGGCGCAGGCACAACCCGGCCCGGTGGAGTTTGAGCACCTCACGATTGAGGAAGGGCTTTCCAGCAATGTCGTCTGGCGCATCCTGCAGGATCGACGTGGTTTTCTTTGGTTTGCCACGCGTGATGGATTGAACCGCTTCGATGGTTATGAATTCACTGTCTTTCGAAATCAGGGCGCTGGCACGGTAAGCCACAATGATATCTGGGCTGTCTATGAGGACCGCGCCGGCGCTTTATGGGTTGGGACTTATGGCGGCGGCCTGAACAAGTTTGATCGTATGACGCAGACCTTCACCTGCTTCCGGCACGATCCCCAAAACTCAAATAGTTTAAGCGATGACCATGTCCGAGCCATTTACGAATTCTCGGATGATCCCGGCATTCTCTGGATCGCGACCTATGGCGGCGGTTTGAACAAATTCGACACAAAGAAAGAAACCTTTGTGCACTATCGCCATGATCCGAACGATCCGCACAGTCTGCCGCATGACCAAGTCTGGTACATGCATGAAGATAAGACCGGCAACCTCTGGCTGGGAACGTTCGCCGGACTGGCCGTGATGAGTCGTGAGCAAAGGCAGATTGCCGGCGGTTCCATGGCAGGTCGTTCACAGCAAGGCATCGCTTTTCGCATTTATCGCAATGAGGTTCAGGATCCCGGGAGTTTGAGCTCTGGTGTGGTAACGTCGATTCTTGAAGATCGCGACGGTTCGATCTGGGTGGGCACTGCCGAGGGTGGTCTCAACCTGTTTGACCGCGATACAGAGACATTTTCCCATTTTGTACATAATCCAAATGACCCGAAGAGTCTGAGCCACAACTCGGTGCGGCCGATGTACGAAGATCGGCACGGCAATCTCTGGATTGGCACCTACGGTGGCGGTCTCAATCTCTTCGACCGTGCAACACAGACATTTACGCATTACCGTCATAATCCGAGCGACCCGAAGAGCCTGAGCCACAACGTCATCCGGGCGATTTACGAAGACAATGCCGGCACGATGTGGATTGCCACGTTCGGCGGCGGCTTGAACAAGCTGCGCCGGAACAAGTTCGCACACTATCGCCATGAGCCGGATAACCCTAATAGTCTGGTCCGTAATTTCGTGACGGCCATTTGTGAAGACCATCGCGGCAGGCTTTGGGTTGGCACCCAGGATGGTGGCATGACACGAATTAGCTGGTCCCGGGGGAATCTGCCCCACTTTCAGCACTTTCAAAATGAGCCCGGTAGTCCCAACAGCCTGAGTGATAACCATGTTATGCAGATTCATGAGTCCCGGCAACAGCCGGGCCTGTTCTGGATCGGCACCTTCAGTGGCGGCCTCAATCGACTTGACAGCAAAACCGGTGATTTCACGCGCTTTCAACACGACCCAGGTAATTCGCAAAGCCTGAGCCACAACAATGTCACTTCCTTACACGAATCGCTGAGCGAAGCGGATATACTCTGGGTCGGTACCGACGGCGGCGGGCTTAATCGCTTTGATTATGGAACCGGAGAATTCGTATATGTGCCGCACAACGGCAAGAAATCGAATGACCCCAGCCATGAAGCAGTGGAGGCGCTGTTTGAATCCCCTCACCAGCCTGGCGTGCTGTGGTTCGGAACCGATAGCGAAGGAGTATATCGCATGGCCCGGGTCAGGAACGGTCTCTCAGTTTCAGCTCGATCAGCGCCCGCGCAGGCCTGGCAAGAGTACGACAACAAGAAGGAACGATTCATCGAAGTGGAAGGTCTGGGAATTTATCACGTTGTCCTCTTCCGGCATGAAGCGGAAAACCCCAATAGTCTAAGCAGCAATATCAGACACGTCATCTTTGAATCCTCCAGGCAAGAAATGTGGGTCGGTACTTACAGTGGCCTGAGTAAGCTTGTCATGTCTCGCGCTGCCGAAGCAAATGACGGCAGAAAAGAAATCGACGCGGCAGCGGTTAGTTTTGTTTCATACAAAGAATCAGACGGCCTGCCGGGCGAGGAAATTTTGGGGATTCTCGAGGATAGCAGCGGACATCTGTGGATCAGCACCAGCAATGGCCTCACGACATTTGACCCGGAAACCGAGTCATTCAAAAACTACAGCGTCGATGATGGTCTGCAGAGCCGTCAGTTCAATTATCAAGCCTGCTGCAAGGGCAGGGACGGCAAAATGTATTTTGGCGGAATCAACGGCTTAAATGTATTTCATCCGGACAGTATCAAAGACAACTCCCATGTTCCTCCCGTGGTGATCACGGATTTTCAAATCTTTAACCAGTCCGTAAGGATCGACACAACCGGCAGGAGCGATGAATTTTCAATTTCCGGACATATTACGGAAATCGACCACCTCAAGCTCTCCCACGAACAGAGTGTTTTTTCACTGCAATTTTCAGCGCTCGATTACGTGTCACCGGGCAAGAACAGATTTGCTTACAAGATGGAGGGTTTTGACGACGACTGGACTTATTGCGGCAACCGGCGATTCGCTACCTACACTAACCTTGATCCCGGGGAGTATGTCTTTAGAGTAAAGGCCTCAAACAATGACGGCGTATGGAATGAAGAAGGCGCGGCCCTGCGAATTACTATTGCATCGCCATGGTGGCAAACC
>CAZVSL010000022.1:0-5463 GCA_964629935.1 uncultured Calditrichaceae bacterium
GGCGGCCTGCTCGAAATATCGGATTGCCTTGCGAACATCTCCTCTCTTTGCATAGAGCCTGCCACGGCCAACCCAAATAGCGGATGTGGCATCCGTATTCTCCGGTTCGGTTTTGTGCAGGGCGGCCAGATAGTGCTGTTCGGCATCCTTCAGCTTGCCTTCGAGAAAGGCAGTCCGTCCTAACAGAATGCGGGTCCAGAGCGCCAGATTGCGCGATTCACTCGATTGTGCGAGCGCGTAAGCCCGATCGAGATGTGTTTTGGCTTCAGCGTATGCCTCGGTCAAGAAATAGCTTTGCGCGATTTGAAAATGCCAGAAGGCGCGGCGTCTCAGATAACCTTCAACAAAAAGCGGCGAATCGAGCAGCTCACCATACGCAGCTCTGGCTTCCCCATGCCGGCCCTCCGAGAGATAGATATCAGCCAGGCCTTCGCGCGCCCGGCAGACGAAGTCGACGATGTTTTTGTTGGTTGAGATTTCGAATGCCTGCGTATAGAGCTTTTCCGCAATCCCGGTTTGCCCCGCGATTTTGTTGATATCCGCTTTGTTCAGCAGTGCTTCTATCAACTTCTGGTTGTTATTGGAGGACTGTGCAGACCGGAGGCTCAAATCATAGCATTTCAAAGCGTCATCATACTGCTGCTTGTCGAAAAACAACTGCCCGAGATGAGAATACCAGACGGACAACTTCCAGTCTGACTTAAGACGCTCTGAATAGGAAATTGCCTGGCGAAACAGCGTCTGCGCTTCTGCATACTCGCCCCTTTCACGGTGAATAATGGCTCTGTTTCCTGATAGATATTCCAGGCTCGAGAGGTCGTCTATTCTGCGGGCGATTGCGGCTGCGGCATCATAAAATGCGAGCGCCGCATCCGGCTCCACAGAATTCCGCTTCAGGATGCCGATGACCATCAGGAACTTAGCTTCATTTTTGCGATCGCCGATTCGGCGTGCCAACTCGAGGCCTTTCCGCCACCATGATTCTGCGGTATCGTTGTGTCTCTGGCGGTAGTAACAATAACCGATGTTGTATAGAATGGCCGGCTGGCGTAATGTGCTTTCCGGCAATTGTTCGAACAGCCTTGCTGCCGGGGCAAAATCCAGATTCAGAAAAGTATGCAACGCATCGGCGAGCGCTCGCGACTCCTGCTCGAGATTGAGCTCACGCTTGAATTCGGGGACGTCATAATCATTGAAGTTCTTATGGTCGAACAGGAGAAAGTCGGTGAGTAATTCCGGGACGGGTGCCGGCGAGACCTGGATTGCCTGCACAAAAGCCTGGCGGGCCTTGTGCGGCTCGTTTCGAGCCTCAGCGATTTTGGCGAGCATCCAGCAACTGTTGCGCCGATGGCGCATTTCCTGCGCCAATTTCTGAAAGAAAACCTCCGCTTCTGAGAGCGAACCCAAATAGAGATGGTGCTCGAACAACTTGAGATAAGCAGGCCCAAAACCCGGATGACGCTGGATAAAACCCCGCAGCATGCCAGCAACATCACCGGATGAATCTGCAATGACCTTTTCCAACGCGACATAGAATTGCGACATTGTTTCGGAATTGTCTTCATGCAATGTCGCACCAACGGCAGGTGGGGTTGTCATGCCGGGCTGCGCCAGCAGGATACAAACAAGCGCCGCCAGGCCTACACTTTTGAAAGAGCGGAGTCTCATTTTATTTGCCCAGCACGTTAGAAAAACGTGACCCGTCTGAAAGCTATAAGTATTTATTAAACAATGGCTTCGTGATACGATGTTTCTCGCTCAGGGAAAGGGCGCTTCGCCGTTGCCCGGACCTGAAGGCTCACCATCGATGCCGACCTCAGACGCCCAGATAACCTCGGCTTCAAATGAATCCACATTGCGCTCATTCACTTTCACAAACAGCTCCAGTCTGCTTTGAAAGAATAGTGGCTGCGGGAAGCCAAAGCTCAGGCTGCCCACACGCTTCGTGCCTTTGTGGAAGACGACCCCAAAGGGATTATTTCGGTCTTTGAGGCCTAACCTGACAGCTTTTTTGAAACTCATCTTGATCACAGTCCGCTCGTCGATAACAAGGATCACAGTGGTCTTGTCATTAATACCGCCGAGTTTGCTGACCCTGCCCGAGATGAAAGAGCCATTAATATCCTCATCTCCGCTCCGCACCAAAAAGATGGGTCTGTGAAGGCCGGTTAGCTGCCCTTGCTCAAAGTCATAGTCAAAATCAGATTCGGGGAACTCGAATTCATCCAGCGGCCCAAGGGCAGCCTCGGTGAGCACTACCCGTGCCCTGCGCGGCTCTCTTATTCCCTTCGCAAATGTGTTAACATCGGATGCGCCATTTGACATAGTTTCCCTCCTGCTTAGTATGTGTATTACTCGTCCCTGCGTTTCGCTTCTGACAATGCTTGCCTCAATGCGATAGCATCATCATAAAACTCACTGGCTTTGTCAATGCGATCCAATTCTTCTTTGGCCAAATCATATTGCCCGGTGAACCCGTAAGCAATTGCCAGATAGTAAGCGTCGCGGTCAATGTGGTTCAGATTGGAACTCCTGGCCAAGATTTGAGCCTGAGTGAGATTCTCGACAGCCTGATTGGTGTGTAATGTCCGCTCAGCCTGGGGAATATCCTGACTCGTCGTCCTCGCCCGCCCCAAATGCGCAACCCCCAGATAAAAATAATGATCCCGCAATACTTTCATCATGCTATCAGAGGGCTGTGCGGCGCGGAATCTCTCAACCATTGGCTGCAGGGACGTCAATCTGTCGATTGCCGGCTGATAGCGCCGCATGGTGTAATCTGCCATGGCCGCCTTGAATTGCTGCTGAAATGTCTCGTACTCTCTCGACAACTCTGGCGCGCCCGCTAGGGAGCGAAATATGACGGCTCTGTATTCATAGGGTACTTTATCATCATAGGTATATTCGGAAAGCGGACCGGTTTGAGGACTTTGCAACAAAATGGGGATGGTAATGGCTGCTATGAGAACGGCGGCAACAGCGAAGATTATGGCAGGCCCGGGAAGTTTAGCTTTGCCCAACAAATCTGCGATGGGAGCCACGAGGTTTTCGTCCAACCAGCTCAAACGCGGTTTCTTGAACGTTTTCCTGCCTGCGGCAGTCATTTCCTTCTCCGCTTCCCTCGATGTCACTATCTTATCCAATATTTCCTCATCCGAGCGTATTTCGACGTCTGCGGTCTGGGGCAAATCCTCCATAGCCAGCGCTGGCGTTATCGCTGGCAGAAGTGCAAGCAGTCTCTCGTAAACCAGGGGAGAGGCCTGCAATGCATCCATAAATTGCTGAGCATCATGTGCGTCGCCGGCGCCCGAAAAAATCCGTGCCAGCAACTGCTCTAATTGTGAAAAGCTGAAATAAAGCTCCGGGTTGGGTTCGGTTTGTGGTGTGGTTCTTACTTTTGATTTTAGCTCATCTATTAGCTCAAACAAAAACGCATAAGTGGCATCCCCTTCTCTCAAGTCTTCGATCTGCATACGTTCCCTGTCTGAAAGACGTCCACGCAGGTAGCTTACGACAACGTCATGTGGACAGGCAGCGCCTGCATCATCACTATGATTCATGGCTCTTTTCCCTGTTTCTGAATTTCGCGCATTTCATGACAATTCATCCTTCATGAGACAGAAATGACGCAGGACGTCCGTAAAGCTATTGAAGCAGCGATAGCAATTGTTCAGGTGTGTTGCCAGGGAGCGGCATGGTTTGCTATCATCTGTATCATCGCGCTCGATTGCAAACCGTGCGACAAAATACCTCTCATTTCCGTCGAGCAACGCTTTTTTGTTTTGGCAGCACGGGATGGGAATATCTGTCAGGATTTGTGCTGCTCTGCCATCGTCGAGGAGCTCTTCCCGCACCTGTTTTAGATGCTGAACATACTCAACCAGTGAAGAAGGAAGTGAGGCAACGGTATGATTACTTTCCGCTTCCACCTCAATAACGGCGAGGGCTCGCCCTATCATGTCATTGCTATTCATTCTGTTCTCGTCCATAGTGTGTGAAATAGAGGCTCTTACCTCTCAATCAGTTTTAGTATTTTCCAAGTTTCTTGAGAAATTTTACGATTCGTGAGGTCGACACTTCAATGACGCGGTCGCCAATACCCTTCAGACAGGGTATGGACCGAATGGCAGGCTGAGGCAACTGCCGCCATTTGTACATCATGAACACATTGATATCCCGCTCCAAATACTTGCGGTCTTGTTTCGCCATGCCCCGTATGTCCTCAACCATGTCCTCGTACAGAATCCACAGGTCTGAGCTGGCCAGCGTTTGTGTGTACTTGCCGCACTCCTCGGGCGGGCTTTCCATAATCCACGGCCTGAAATGTTTTTTGATGTGAGCTGAGGCGGCATAGTTGGTTGTCACGGCCAGCCAGGACAGAAATTGCCTTTCATTGTTTCCGGCGCGGATACCCTTTAGTGCTTTGTGGTCATCTTTGGTCAGAATTTCCATGACATCGTCAAATATGTCGTTCACGGTGTCGGAAAGCTGAAGCTTCAATCTCGGCGCCTGATAACGCTGACAGGTTTTGATGATAAGGTTGTAGATAAAGCGCTTGTAGCGATGCAAGAATTCGCGCCAGGCGGCTTCATAGTACTTGTTGTTTCTGTCACTGCAATAAGAAAGGAGCTGTTCCAGTGTTAGGGAAACATCGAAAGGGTGCATGGCCGTTGATCCACCTCTGAATGTTGGGTCTAACTGTCCGTGGTCGTATGAGATACCGAATTAGCCCCTGCCTTGGATCTAATATATGAAAACCCTACACCTGGAAACGACAGCGCGCGAATACGCTCACCTTATGTTGGAGAGTCCGGAAATGAAATGATGATCGTGATGTGATTGAGATGCCCTTCTGACTCGAGCGTCACAGTTCAGGAGTGAGCATGGCAGCACGGAATTGTCGAACGGAAAACACGGGCTGATGCAAGAAAAATGGCAATCTCCCCTCAATTGATCAGAGACAACTACAAAATATGAACAACATCTCCCAAATTGTCAATAGATTTCTGTAAAAAGTTGAATTTAACGAATCACCGTACGGAGTAAAAAAATTACGAAAAAACCAAAATATTATTTCATTTGTGAGAGAATATGCAGAAAGCATCACTCTCAATTAAGTGCACCTTGGATAGAGACACGATAAAGGATTATTTCTAACCAAATAAGGAGGTTGATTATGTCTGTCCAAACTCAAGAGCTGGATGAGCTCACCGTCAAGACGCGAGGCAAAACCAATGGCGGAGCCTATTCAGGAGTTGACACCGCGAACGGCGGAGCGGCGGCTGTGGATACGTTGTCCGTCGAAGCAACGGCAGAGGACGTGCATGCACTGGTTGAAGTCCGGCTGAGTGAAGCACTGGAAGAAGCCAAATCCCGGCCGCGCAAGGAAGTGGCTGAACCACAGGATTGGTGGGATATCATCGCTATCGGCCCCATTCAGCCGGGCGCGGCTGGCGTACCCCC
>CAZVSL010000022.1:5473-17796 GCA_964629935.1 uncultured Calditrichaceae bacterium
CCCCCGGCCGGATTGAGTGATTCCCCCTTGCTGCCGCACCAGGTGATCCGAGTCGGGGAACGGGCTTTCGTTGCCTCGATCATCTTGCTGAATCCTTTTGGGCCGGGTCATCCCACTGCAGCAGACATCCTCTCCGGTTTCGGACTACCTTTTGAAATAAGGTATCGCACCGGTAATCTCGAAACCTGGAGTCTGGCGTCGGCAACGTTCAATGCCACGCAAAGCGGCAATTTCACGCCTTTCATCCCGTTCGCGATCGACATCTTCTCTTTTGTTCCGCGACCGGGCGACGAAGGTTGCCACGAAATGAACGTCTGCGCCCGCATTTTTGGTTGCTCAGACCACTGCAATGGCGATAGAAACACGGCTCCGCCGTTTGCCGGATTTGCACGCCGCGTGATTGATATCGATCCGGGTTTGTTCTTCCGCGCGCCCGGCTTGCAGGTAGACACAGGCATCCGTTTCCAGGTTTATGACTGATAAGCAAGGATGCTTCCCACGCCACCGGTTCATCTATGATGGGCCGGTGGCGCCTTAATTCCCAGCACAAACCAATTGCTATCTGACGACGCCGGGGCCACCCCTGTCAGATCAGCAACACGTAAACCAAAGAAGTGGTATAAGAAATGAAGATGGACAACCAAACCCGAGCACGCGCCAGGCGAGCTATCTCACAAGCGGCGCGTTTGTTTTTGTATGATCCGAATGTCAATCTCATCGATTTCGGATTTCCGCTCACCGGCAACGCACTCAACCCCAACGACATCGCACTGCGCATCCATGTGCGCCGAAAACTGAGCAGCGTATCACTGGAGACCGCTGCCGGCCGCGGGCTAACACGGCCCATTCCAAAATACATTGCCGGCTTCAAGACAGATGTGCCGGAGGGAATTTATCAACCGCATTGGCGTTATGCCGCCCCGCCAACAGCCATTCGCACCAAAACCAGATCAAGAACAGCTCATCATGCAATCTTGCAGGGCGGAATCAGTATTTCCGATGCGTATCGCAACACCTATGGCACACTCGGAGGCTTTGTGGTTGACGCACAAACCGGTACACCCATGCTGCTCAGCAATTGGCATGTCATTGTCGGTCAGTGGCGCGCGCGCAAGGGCCAGCCAATCTACCAGCCCGGGCGCGCCAATGGCGGCAACAGCCGCGACACTGTGGCAGTTTACGAGCGCGATGCAATCCTTGCCGGTCTGGATGCTGCGGTCGCAAGGCTAACCGGAAGTCGGGGCATAACGCATGCACAATTCGGTCTGGGAATGGTGCGGGGCATCGGCATCCCTGAACTGGGCATGCCGGTGGTCAAATCAGGTTGCGGTTCGGGCGCTACCCGCGGCCGCATCACGGCAGTTGATGGTATCGCGCGACTTCCTTACAATGGCGTGAGGAAGACCATCCGCAACATTGTCACTATTGAGCAGCCTGACGGCGCCGGCGAAGTGAGCCGGGGCGGCGACTCCGGTTCCTGGTGGCTTGAAGAGAGCACCATGAAGGTGGTGGGCCTGCATTTTGCCGGCAGTGACATGCCTGAGCGCGCCCTCGCCAACGATATCGTGTCGGTAGCCAGGCGGCTTCAGATAAAGATAGTGGTTTAGTCGTTATGCATCCTAAAGACGAAGAACGGTGGCGCAAGGCCAGGGCTGTTCGTGACGCCCTTCTAGAGCGGGTCAGCCAAAATCCTGACTTTGAGATGATCGATATCGGTTCGGATCCTCTGAAAAAGGCGCCAGCGCCTGTTGTGAGAGTACATATCAAATCCGGCACACAAACCACAATAGGGTTGCCCCGTGAAATCCAGGGCATTCCCATTCGTGTGCTTCGTTCCAATATTCATCTTGAGTAATCGGATGAGAGGTACCAATGAGCAGGAAGAAGAGATCAAAAAAGGTCAAACCAGGAGCTGAAAAGAGCAAGAAAGCTCGTAAGCAGACATCGACCCGCACCACGGTCGCGGGCAAGAAAGCGCTACCCAAACTCGCTTCCCGCAACGACCTCCTCGATATCGCCGGGATCGAGCCTCATATCGAACACGCACTAAACAGTCTCGGGGTATTGAAATTCTCAGACCTGGCAAACTACACGCCGCAAACTCTGGCGCAGGCATTGCGCGAACAAGCAGGACTCGACATCTCCAGTGAGACCATCGTTGCACAAGACTGGATTGGCCGCGCCAAAAAATTGGAATCAGAAAAAAGGCGACAGGCAAAGTCGCCCGGCAAAAAATCAACGGAGGATGTCATGCAAAAATCTGAAACCAAATCTGACAAACCAAAACAGGAGCATGAGGCAGAGGCCACCCATCAGCCCAATAAACAGGCCGGCGGTAGTCGAAAGTCCTCACCCGGACAGGTCGAGAAAGCAAGGGCGCCGAAAGAGCAACCTGAGCAAACCGCACATCCGGCACAACCGGAGCAAACAGATGAGACAGATGTGCCTGAGGCGAGCCAACAAAAATCTCCGCCGCAGGGTGATCCCGGCGAACTCATGACGATGCTTTCGCGACAGGCGGCTGAAAAATCGCAGCAAAGCAGCCCTGCTGTCCACGAGAACAGACCGGAGGCGCCGCGTCGTCAAGCTGCACCCGCAACCTCGCGCCCGAAAACCGGAAAGCCGGTGCGGCCGGCAACTTCGCGCACGCATCAACTGCTGGTGAACGTAACCAGCGCCAGACTTGCGACCTCAGACCGCGCACTGAGCGGCGAAATCAAGTGTCATCTGATTGGTGAGCGCGTGACCACGCTGTTCAGAAGACGCCCTCCTTTGACGGCTCAGATACATGCCGTCAACACCAGGAGCGGCGAGTCCGTGCTGTTATACTCACGCTCCTTGCGCTTGCAACCACAACAAACGCAATACAGCATTCCGGTGGAATTCAGCGTCGGAGTTGAAGCTGGCCGATATCAGCTTCAGTTTGTGGCATTTGTGCACGATGATCAACCGGGCATCGGCTATCGTCGCGGCCCGGTCCTGAATGTGGAGGGCTGAGTCGATGGCGCCCCAGACCCGCCCCCATTTCAAATTGGAACGGGAAAGCTGGCGGCGAGCAAGACGCCTGCAGGACCGGCTTCTGTTGCGTAACCTGGAGCATGGCGACGTGCTCTATGTCGACCTTGCACCGGCTCACTCTGAACCAGAATCGAATATTACGCTCAACGACGTAGTCGTACGTGTTTTCACGGCAGCATCTCAGGAAAGTCTTCGCCGTCTTGAAGCGCTCATAGAAAATCCATGCCGCAGCACCGGAAGGATTCCGCTCGAGATTCATTTGACAGCATCCGGGCACTGGCCACAACCATTGCAACTGTCATGGAGCCATCGCGAGCGGACACTTGCCCGCCGCCGGTACCTGACCCGGCGGCGGCAAGGTATCTGGCGCGGGCCGGCTATGCCCTCCCCCGGAGAGAACATCAAGCTGGAGGAGAACAGTCGCCATGTCAGGGGTACGGTCGTGGGCGTGATGGGCTACGCCATCGAGCCGCAGGAACAGCTCCGGGGGCCATTTTTCTGCATTGAGCTGGACGGCGCTCTCGACCAGCCGGAGCGACAACGACATTGTGCAAACTGGTGCATCAGTGACAATGGCGACCACGTTTTGGGGCTGGTTTGGCGCTGGCTCAGTGCACGTCAGGCTCTGGTTCTAACGACGCCCGCCGCGCACCGGCTCCTCAAGCTCAGAACCGGCGAGATAGATCGTCCGCCGCCCCGGCCAGGCAAGACCCACACTACGGCAAGTACCCAAGTGGTCGCACAACAGTCGGCAATTGCAACCTCGCCGTTGCGGGGAAAACCCACACCAGCTTACCCTTTGGAGAATAGCGGCATGGCGATGCTGATTTTGTGCTTCGCTATGCTCGGTTTTGCTCTGCAGCCAGACTTCGGCAGCGACGCACCCGACGGAAGTTCGCGAGTGGCTTTCCTGCGACAAAATCTCGCCAGCTTGCAGGCCGCAGCCCGGGTTGACGCACAGCGATCGGTCCGAATTCGTAAAGTAAAATCGATCATAGAGAGATATAATCCATCAATGCCTGAAGCGCAGCAGGATGAGATAGCAGAAGCCATCCAGGATATGGCGAGCAAGTATTCAAACCTGAACGTGGATTTGATTTGCGCCGCCATCACTCACGAGAGTGCTCGCACGTGGCATCCTCGCGTCGTTTCGCCAAAGGGCGCCATCGGCCTGATGCAATTGATGCCAACCACTGGCCGAAGAATGGCAAGGGCTGAGGGCATCGCCTGGCGCTCGCCACAGGAAACCTTGACGGATCCGGTGGTCAACATTCGCCTCGGCTGTCGTTACCTGTCCCGTCTGATCGCGCGCCATGGACTGCAGGCCGGTCTGGCCGCGTACAATGGTGGAGAGCAGCGTGCTGTGCTTTGGCGCCAATCCAACTACGCAGAGGGTATTTTGCATGCAGAAACCGCAGTTTATGTGCCCAGGATTTTGAAATACTACCGCACCTTCTCAAGCCTGGCACCCCGCACGCAAGCAGCAACGTTGTAGCAATGAATCTATCCTGCCTGAATGTCTCGCATTTTCCTGTTGAGATTTTTGCAGACCCGCAGTATATTGTCTCCTGAACAATCGTTGTTGACCTGTCTATAACTATACCAAACTATGTTTAAAAAGCACGTCTGGCTAAAACTCTGCATTCTGGGCTTTACGGCATATCTCGGTTTCGGCATTGCATGCAATACGGATGAGCGGGGGGCGAATGACGGCAACCAGCAGTCAGACAATCGCACACATAAATCCAACCTACCAACCATCACTATCGATGGTGTGCCGCTGCACGTTGAAATCGTCCAGGATGCAGAAACCCGGCAAAAGGGTCTCATGCACCGGGAGGAATTGCCGGAGGACCAGGGCATGCTCTTCGTGTTTCGCACCGAACACACGTTGTCTTTCTGGATGCGCAATACTTTCATTCCGCTTGACATTGCCTACATTTCCGAAGATGGTATCATCGTCGATATCCAGCGCATGGAACCGGTCGATGACAGCAAGAGCTATGTCTCGGCAAGACCGGCGCTCTACGCTCTGGAAGTTAATGCCGGCTGGTTCGAAAAACATGGCATCGGAGTGGGCAGCAAAGTTGTGTTTTGATGACGGCCGGGAATAAAGAGCACGCTCACGGCTATCACCGAGAGTCGAAATTGCATATAAGCCTGAATGTCTCGTTTCCAGGTCGTGACGTAACTTGCAGCGCGTGAATCATATTCAAGCTAAAAGGAGTTCCTGATGCGAACAATGATCTATTTCTCTCTTGTTGCAATTGCAGCTTTGTACCTAACAGCAGAGTCACAGGCTCAGGAAAGGCATGCTTTTTCTGTGCACGATCTGCTTGCGATGGAGCGCATCAGCGACCCGCAGGTCTCCCCTGATGGCGAAACCATTGTTTTTGTGCGCCGCACAACGGACCTGGAAACCAATCGCGGCCGGACCGATCTCTGGCTGGTGCAGGTGGATGGCTCGAATCTCAGACAGCTCACCACCGACGCAGCCAGCGATTTTAATCCACGCTGGTCGCCGGGTGGCCGTGAGGTCTTGTTCCTGTCCACGCGTTCTGGCTCGTCGCAGGTGTGGCAAGTCACGCCGGCCAGTGGCGAGCTAAAGCAAATTACCGACACGCCACTGGATGCCGGCAACCTGGTGGTATCGCCGAAAGGCGACCGCATCGCCTTTACCATGGAAGTCTTTCCCGAATGCCCTGACCTCGAGTGCACGACATCGAGGTTGGAGCGGCGTAAGAACAGCAAAAACAGCGGCCGCATCTATGACCAACTGTTCATTCGCCACTGGGACACCTGGAAAGATGGCCGGCGTTCGCATATCTTTGTCATGCCGTTGGCGGGCGGCCCGGCAACAGATATCATGCAAGATATGGATGCAGACAGCCCGTCTAAACCTTTCGGCGGGCCGGCAGAGATCACATTCACGCCGGACGGCAAGGCCGTGGTGTTCACAGCTCGCAATGTGGGTAGAAGCGAAACCTGGTCGACGGATTTCGACCTCTACGTTGCTCCCATCGATGGCTCGAAATCGCCGGCTTGCCTGACAGAGGAAAATGAGGCCTGGGATACCAATCCGGTCTTCTCGCCTGATGGCAAGACCCTGGCCTATCTCGCCATGCAACGTCCGGGTTATGAGTCCGACCGGTTTAGGATTATACTGCGGGATTGGGCAAGCGGTCAGGAGCGTGTTCTCACCGAAAACTGGGACCGTTCTCCAAACACAATCGTCTGGTCACAGGACAACAAACGCCTCTTCACAACGGCAGCCAACCTCGGGCAGGTTTCTCTGTTTTCCATCGCCGTTGCGAACGGCGAGGTCAAAACTCTGATTAAAGAAGGCAGCGTCCGCTCGCCCGGCCTTACCGGGGACCGCATCATATTCGGTATGGACCACCTGCGCTCGCCGGTCGAGCTCTACCAGGCAAAGACCGACGGCAACGATATGCGCCAGATAACACAGATTAATGCTGAGCGCCTGAGAGAAGTACGAATGGGTGAGCCGGAGCAGTTTACTTTCCAGGGCTGGAATGATGAGACCGTACACTGTTACGTGGTCAAGCCCGTGGATTTTGATCCGAGCGAGACCTATCCCGTGGCCTTTCTGATTCACGGCGGGCCCCAGGGTTCTTTCGGCAATGATTTCCACTATCGCTGGAATCCGCAAACCTACGCCGGCGCAGGCTACGCTGCGGTCATGGTTGATTTTCATGGCTCAGTCGGCTATGGCCAGGAATTCACAGACGCCATTCGTGGAGACTGGGGCGGCAAGCCATTCATCGATCTGCAAAAAGGGCTGGCGGCCACGCTCGAACGCTATCCGTGGATGGATGGCAAGCGCGTGGGTGCGCTGGGCGCCTCTTTCGGCGGCTATATGATCAACTGGATCGCCGGCAACTGGCCGGAGCGTTTTCAGTGCCTGGTCAATCATGACGGCAACCTCGATGAGCGGCTGGCCTATTACGATACGGAAGAACTCTGGTTTCCGGAGTGGGACCACGAGGGCACGCCCTGGGAAAATCCAGAAGGCTACGAAAAGCACAATCCCGTCAACTACGTTCAAAATTGGAAAACGCCCATGCTGGTGATCCACGGCGCTCTCGATTTCAGGGTTGTAGAAACACAAGGCATCTCCACGTTTACAGCGCTGCAGCGCCGGGGCATCCCGAGTAAATTCCTCTATTTTCCGGATGAAAACCACTGGGTGCTAAAGCCACACAACAGCATTCTCTGGCATGATACGGTTATCGCCTGGCTTGACAAGTGGTTGCAGGAAGAAGGGACAAATTAGCCTCGATCAGTGTGTTGGCGTGCAACATTTAAGCATTGCACTCCCCGCAAGAAGAAAACCTTGACATAGTCCCCGGGATGCCTTATATTTGCTGTTCTTAATTGTTGGACAACGGTAACTATCGATAAAGAGAGACGATTAAATGGCGAAAGCACAATCATTTGCTGACAAAGTGAAGAAGGCAGCGCAGGATAAGGTTCAGTCACGCGCCGTGAGGTTGGTTTTCACATATAAAACTGAAAAGAATGCGTGGAAATTTGTGGATAAGATGGTGCACGTGCCTGAAGACCAGAACGAGGATCAGTACATCGACGAGATCATTAAGCAGGCAAGCAAAGCTCATTAGAAGCAGTCTGTCTCGGCCAACGCTGTATAAATGCAATCATGCGGTGGTACAGGCCGGGTTGCATATTTCCCCGCCCTCCTCTATCCCAACTCCATCATGAAAGTCAGAAGCAGACCAATATTCGCGGTAAGGTGAAACGCGGAGCCATTGTCGTCGCTTCCACACTAAAGGAGTGCTGATTATCCAGGAGGCTTCGAGCCAGAGCAGACATCAAATATCACGAGGAATTCGCATAAACCTCCGTGAAATCCTATGTTACTATTTGAAAATACTGAAGTTTTTTAAATTCCGTAAAAAAATGATTTGACTAATAGGTTCACGCTTTTTACTTTAAGGCTTATTCACACGGGCGGCCGAAAAATCTTAAAGTCTTTTGATATACACCTATTCATAACCAAGGAGGAGAACGATGCGAGCCACGTTTTATGATGTAAAGCTGCGCAAAAAAGTTGATGCCCAGGTCACTGAAAAAGTCGTATACGGCGAAAAGGGCAAGGAGAGATACGCATTGAAGGGCAAAACCGACGACGGACGCAATCTAACCAAGTTTGTAAGCAAAGCCGATTTCGAAAAAATTCAGGTCTGACAACAAACTGTAATCTCCGTAGAATACGACCCCGCCACACTGATGGCGGGGTTTCTCATTTGTACCCCCCGGTTTTCCGCAACTTTCCCATAACTAAGAAACAAACAAGCGAATTCTTCCCAAAAACAGTAACCAGGAAAACGTACCCTGTTTTGATTCATTCTTGTTTATACTTGACTTAGTTCATGGACAGAGCAATTTTATTTTCTGGCACACCCCTTGCGATTGAGATAACCTCATTTTTGACAATTCGGAGGCAGAACATGGGAAGTTTACTAATATGGCTGGCGTTGGCGGCCAGTCTCATCAGTGCCGTTGCTTATTTCGGCGCCTACAAGGCAGGCTATCGGTTCGCTGGCAAGAAGAAAAATCAGGATAAGATTCTCAAAGACAAACTGTCTTTGGCGCGGCGCGCATATTTGGCGATGACTGTGCTTGTGACTCTGGCCTCGGCCTACCTGGTGTATTTGATTTTCAGCCACCAGTTTCAATTCGATTATGTCTACCGTTACTCAGCGCGTGACATGTCACCAGGCTTGTTGCTCTCCACCTTCTGGGCCGGGCAGGCTGGTTCGTTCCTGCTGTGGGCGCTTTTCATTGCTGTGATGGGCGTGGCGCTGATGCGAACAGCGCGTATGTATGAATCGCTCTCTATGATGTTTCTCTCCGTGGTCCAGGCTTTCTTCCTGCTCCTGCTGGTGAAGGCAAGCCCCTTCATACAGAATGCACACGCGCCGGCTGACGGCACGGGTCTGAATCCCCTGCTGCAAAACTTTTGGATGATTATCCATCCCCCGATCCTCTTCCTCGGTTATGCTGCGGCTGCCATTCCGCTTGTTCTGGCTCTGAGCGCACTGGTTTTGAAAGACTACGAAGGCTGGACTACTCTGGTCATGCCCTGGACCTTGTTTACTTCCATAACTCTGGGCGCCGGCATCATCATCGGCGGTTACTGGGCTTACGGCACGCTGGGCTGGGGCGGCTACTGGGGTTGGGACCCGGTGGAGAATTCATCTCTCGTGCCGTGGATGGTTAACTTTGCCCTGTTCCACGGCCTCATCATTCAGAAAGTACGAGGCGGTTTACGCCGAACCAACCTCCTGCTCGCCGTGCTGTCATTTGTGCTGGTGATTTACGCCACATTTCTCACACGCAGCGGCGTCCTCGCCGATTTTTCCGTGCACTCGTTCCAGGACCTGGGCATCAATGCGTTCCTGATTCTGTTCCTGCTCACGCCGCTTGTATTTGGTCTGGGGTTGTTCGCAAAACGCAGCCGAACGATTCCGACAACGCCAATCGAAACAAGTACAATCAACCGCGAGAACACACTGTTTGTCTCGATGCTGATCTTGCTGGCCTCTGCGCTGGTCATTTTGCTGGGCACGTCATTTCCGATCATATCGAGATTATTCACAGAGCCTTCCAATGTAAACATCTCTTTTTATAACGAGGTCAACCTGCCTCTGGCCATCGCACTGACTTTGATATTGGGCGTTACGCCCGTTTTGCGGTGGGGCACACAGCAGAACGGCTATCTGCGCAAGCTCCTGATCTCACTGGGGCTGACAGCTATTTCGGTTGCGATCGCGCTGTTCGCCGGGCTTGAAGCCATCGGACTTATTTTGTTTACTGCGACCTCTGCTTTTGCATTGTGGACGAACGTGATCGTTGGTACCACCAATCTGCGAATTAGCTGGTTAAACACCGGTGCGCCGCTGGCCCACGCGGGCCTGGCCATCATGTTTATCGGGATCATCGTATCGGGATATTTCGACCGCGACCAGTACACTCAGTTGACCCTGGGTGTACCGACGCAAGTGCTCGGTCACACCATGACCTTTGAAGGCACGGAACGGCCGCATGATGGCAAAGACCGCTTGCATATCCGCGTACAAAAGGGCGGTACCGAATATGTTGCAACTCCAAGGTTTTATTTTACCAATTATAACAACTCGATGATGAAAGAACCCTTCATCAGGAATGGCTGGTTGCAGGATATTTACTTCTCTCCGATCGAGAGAATCCGCCAGCCGCGTGCGTCGGACCCCACAACCCTGACATTGCACAAAGGGGAAACCAAAGATCTGAGAGACTACAAGATAAGGTTTACCGGCTTTGACATGCACACGCATGGCGATGACGGCGCTGTCAAAATTGGCGCCACTCTGGAAATTGCCCACGGAACGCAGACATTCTCATTGACGCCGGCGCTCACCGTGGCTGGCAACAACAGGCAAACAGAACCGGTTGTGTTTCCTTTGCAGGCAACAAATGGTCACGCGCCCAGCGTTATGTTGCGTAACATCAATGCCAATGACAAAAGCATTCAGCTTGCGTTTGCGGGCTTTGAAGATTTGCAGGCACACAACGATCCGCCGCAAGAACAAATTGCTATTCAGGTGAGCAGCAAACCGTTTATGAATGTGCTCTGGCTGGGCACGGTATTGATAACGCTTGGCACAGTAGTCGCACTCAAACGGAGACTCATGCTGCAGCAACAAATTTCGAAGTAGAAGGTTGAAATAACCCCTTCCGTGTCCCCGCCCGCTGCAACAAGATTACCCGGCGGGGATTTTTTATGGCCGAGGCCAGTTCGCCACGGATTCTTCAGGTGGCGGCGAAATTGGTTGCAAAGAAGGAAAAATCATTCTAATTTGGCTGCCATGATAAAGATGAAGATATTCACCACCGGCGGAACCATCGACAAAATTTACTTTGATGCAAAAAGTGAATATGCTGTGGGCGAGTCCCAAATCGCTGAGATCATCAGAGAAGCAAATGTCAGCGTGACGTTTGAGCTGGAATCGATCTTGCGCAAAGACAGCCTGGATATGACAGATATAGACCGTCAGCTTATCTACGACAAAGTGTGCGCAGACGCCCACAAGCATATCATCGTGACCCACGGCACGGACACCATGGCGGAAACCGGCCGCAAGTTGAGCAGCATTGCCGACAAAACCATCGTGCTAACAGGTTCCATGGCGCCAGCCAGGTTTAAAAGCAGCGATGCAGAGTTTAACATTGGCTTTGCCTTTGCAGCAGCTCAAATTCTTCCCGCCGGCGTTTATATCGCCATGAATGGCCGGGTTTTCGACCCTGGCCGGGTACGCAAGAATCGCGATGAAAATCGCTTCGAGCCGCTATAGCTCATCCTGAGAAGCCGGCAATGTCAATGATTCTGATTGTTGGGCAGATGCACGATGGTGAACCAGTAGTCTCCGATAGAATGAATCACCCGCACAAACTGATCGAAATCCACCGGCTTAACAATATAGGAGCTGCAACGCAGATTATACATGTTCAGGATGTCCTGCTCATCAGCCGAAGTGGTCAGGATCACGACCGGAAGATGTCTGAGGTTTTCATCGGCAACAATGTGCTTCAGCACCTCGCGGCCATCCATCAGCGGCAAGTTTAGATCGAGCAAAACCAGGTCCGGTGTCGGCGCACTCTCATACTCACCCTGTTTGCGCAGGAAAGCCATACACGCTTCGCCATTTTCAACATGATGTAAGTTGAGCGCAAGCCTTGCTTTCTTGAAACCCTGGCGCATCAGAATTACATCGTCTTCATTGTCTTCAACCAGCAGAATCTCTGCAAATCTGCCCCTGGCAAGTCTATCGCTCATATCGCTCAGTCTCCATCGGGATTGTAAAATGAAACACACTGCCTTTTCCCGGCTCGGAATCTACCCAAATGCGTCCGCCATGGCGATGCACGATCCTGCGACAGACCGCCAGGCCGATGCCGGTGCCGGGATAAGCTTGCGGAGAATGCAAGCGCTTAAATATCTCGAAAATCTGTTCCTGATGTCGCGGCTCAATGCCGATGCCATTATCCCGAATCGATATCAGCCATTCGGCGCCGTTTCTTTCAGCCGATACGTGAATGCGAGGCGGTTGCTCGCTGCGATATTTGATCCCGTTGTTGATCAAATTCATAAAAAGCTGTGTCAATTGAGTGCGATCTCCTGTCACGACCGGCAATTCTGAGCAGGTCACCTGCACCTCATTTTCCTTAGCATCGCCTGAGAGCATGCGTGCCACCTCGTCAAAGACCTCGCGCAAATCAACCGG
>CAZVSL010000022.1:17806-24767 GCA_964629935.1 uncultured Calditrichaceae bacterium
AAAAATAGAGCAGATCCCGGATCAGATTCTGCATTCTTTTCGTGGCATCGACTGCTCGTCGGATCCAGTCGTCAGCCTGCTCGTCGAGTTTGCCCCCGTACTCTGCCTGCAGCAGTTGTACAAAACCGCTGATGCTGCGCAACGGTGATTGCAGGTCGTGCGAAGCGATATAGGCAAATTGCTTAAGATCGCGGTTGCTGCGCTCCAACGCCCGGTTCGAACTGGCCAGCTCCCCGGTGCGCTCGGCCACGTGTCTTTCCAGCTCTTTGTTCATGGCAAGCATGGCTTCTTCGGAACGCTTTCGATAGGTGATATCGATGATAGAGCTGAGAACATAGGTTCCGTCATCAGTCGCAACCGGACTGAGCCCGATTTCCACGGGGATCTCCACGCCATCCTTGCGCAAGGCAAGCAGATCGCGTCCCGCACCCATTCTGCGTGTCTGAGGATTTAGGACAAACTCATTCCGGAAGCTAAAATGGCCGTGGCGAAACCTCTCCGGCATTAACACTTCGATTGTCTTTCCCTTCAGCTCGCCCGGATCATAGCCAAATATATGTTCAGCTTCCTCATTCACCTGCACGATCACACCGGAAGCATCGCTCATCAGCATTGCCGTCGGCGCAGACCCAACGATTTCCTTAAATCGCTGCTCCTGATCCAGCAGCGTGCGTTCCGCCAATTGCGCACGCGCACAAAACCAGGCGCTTATGAGAATAGCAAAGACGGCGACGCTGCGATTAACGATGGGCTCCCAAATCATACCCCCGGACGGAGACAAAAAGAAGCCTGCCAGGATAAGAATGCAACAGATACCCGCAATACCCCATGTCAAAGATGGCCTGTTTAGATTAAAGGTCAGGAAAATCGTTACAACATAGAGCGCACCGTTGGTCACACCAAGCTCAAGCCTGGTATCGGCGACAAAAAACAACAGCGCTGAAGCTACAACAGCCAGGCTCAATAATACGTTCCGGAACGGGGACTTCGCTGCAAAGATGTGTTGTTTTTTGGTTTTGACTGTGTTTCTCAGGATTATCACAAATCCACCCGGCGGACCCGCTCCCCCGGGTACCCAACGTTGGTTCAGACAAGAAGTTAAACGAATCAATATAGCAAAGAGAGGTCGTGACTCAAACAGTTGTTACGAGAATGTAATTGCGTAATAGCGTGTGCAGACAGGAACAATGTGAGCTTGCTTCCGTCTATCTCCGTCAAAGGATAACAATATCGGTAGCGGGCTGAGAAAAGCCTATTCATGAAATTCAGCCCGGAACATAGCTGTTGATCGCCTGCCCGCATTGTCTTATATTAACACGCTCTTGCCGATAGCCATGGCTCCGGCCAGCGATTCTTCGAATTCATTCATGACTCAGGAGTGGAGGATGAAAAAACCAAACACCGGCGGATTCAACGCCTTGATCATCTGTCTTTGCAGCTTGTCTTTGCACCTTACTTCCCAACTGTTCGCGCAGCAATCCGACTTGCAAAAACTACACGGCATGCAGGCGCGCAGCATCGGACCGGCGGGCATGAGCGGTCGCGTCACAGCTATCGACGTCGTTAACTCGGAACCGGACATCATCTACGTTGGCTCGGCCTCCGGCGGTCTGTGGAAATCCACCAGCGGCGGCATCGATTGGCAGCCAATCTTCGATGACCAGCCCGTGGCCTCCATCGGCGCCATTGCAATCTTTCAACATAACCCGGCCGTAATCTATGTTGGTACGGGCGAAGGCAACCCGCGCAACAGCCAGAACAGCGGCAACGGCGTCTACCGAACCCTGGACAGCGGCAAAAGCTGGAGGCATCTGGGCCTAGACAACACCCGCACTATCCACAGAATCATCGTGCATCCGGAGGATCCGGACATCTTGTATGTCGCTGCGCAGGGCGCCCCGTGGGGAGAGAATCCGGAACGCGGTATCTACAAAACCATCGATGGCGGCGAGACGTGGCAAAAAGTGCTGTATGTCGATGAAAAGACAGGAGCCGCCGATCTGGTTATGGACCCCTTCAACCCGAACAAACTCATCGCAGCGATGTGGCAGTATCGGCGCTGGCCGTGGTTTTTCCGATCCGGTGGACCTGGCTCCGGCCTGTATGTCACCTTTGATGGCGGCGAAACCTGGACTGAACGTACCCACAAAGACGGCCTGCCGCAAGGCGAGCTCGGGCGCATCGGCCTGGCCATCGCCCATAACCGGCCTGATGTGGTATATGCCCTTATCGAAGCCAGGAAAAACGCCCTGTACCGCTCAGATGACGGCGGTTTCAAATGGCACAAGATGGCGGACAAGAATATCGGCAACCGGCCGTTTTATTACGCCGATATCTTCGTAGACCCGGGCAATGAAAATCGCATCTACAATCTCTACTCCGTCGTCGATGTCAGCGAGGACGGCGGCAAGACCTTTCGGAACCTCATTCCGTGGACGGAGGTACATCCGGACCATCACGCCTGGTGGGTGCATCCCGAGGATCCGGATTATCTTATCGATGGCAATGACGGCGGCCTCGCCATCTCACGCGACCGTGGCCAATCGTGGCGATTTGTCAGCAACTTGCCGCTGGCACAATTCTATCACATCAACGTCGACATGGCGACGCCGTACCGCATCTACGGCGGCATGCAAGACAACGGCTCGTGGGTCGGTCCCAGCCAGGTGTGGCGTCGTGGCGGCATCCGTAATTCCTACTGGGAAGAAGTGGCGTTCGGCGATGGCTTCGATGTCCTGCCGGATGCAAGCGATGCGCGCTACGCTTATGCCATGTCGCAAGGCGGCTACCTTCGGCGCGTCGATTTGGTTACGGGCGGTCAGGAGCTTATCCGGCCGGTGCATCCGCAGGGCGTGCAGCTGCGCTTTAACTGGAACGCTGGCCTTGCCGGCGATCCTTTCGATGACAAGACGATCTACTACGGCAGCCAGTTTCTACATCGCAGCAGCGACCGCGGTGAGACCTGGCAAATCATATCGCCGGACCTGACCACCAACGATCCCGAAAAACAGAAACAACTGGAAAGCGGCGGTCTCACTTATGATGTCACCGCCGCGGAGAACTTTACCACCATCACGGCCATCGCGCCCAGCGCCGTGCAGCAAGGCGTGGTCTGGGTCGGCACGGACGATGGCAACCTGCAACTGACGCAGGATGGCGGCCGCACCTGGACTAACGTCGTCAAAAACATCAAAGATGTGCCGGAAGGAACCTGGGTGCATCAGATTCGCGCCGCCACTTATGCCGCCGCGCAGGCGTTCGTTGTGTTCGACAACCACAGGCGCAACGATTGGACGCCGTATGTCTACTACACCGATAACTTCGGCAAGTCCTGGCAGCGTCTCGCTACAGAAGATGATGTTTGGGGTTTTACGCTGTCTCTGGTCCAGGATCCGGTTGCGCCAAACCTGCTTTTCCTTGGCACGGAGTTCGGGCTTTACCTCAGCTTTGACTTTGGCAAGAGCTGGCACAAGTGGCAGCACGGCTACCCCACTGTTCCCACCATGGATATGGTGCTGCATCCACGCGAACACGATCTCGTTATCGGCACCTTTGGCCGGTCGGCCTATGTGCTTGACGACATCCGGCCGCTGCGTGCCGTGGCCCGGCAGGGCTTCGATTTGCTCAACAAACCCGTACACCTGTTCGAACCACCAGATGCGGTTTTGGCAAACTACAGACAACCGTCCGGCGGCCGCTTCGTGGCTGCAGCCGAATTTGCCGGCGACAACCGGTCAAGAGGTGCGTTGATCTCATTCGTATACAATCCGGTTCCGGCAGAGACAGCCGGGCCCGGCGAAGATGAGCAGGACAATGACGCCGGCCCACCCGAGAACGACACAGCACAAGCACAAGAAGATACAGTCAAAATTGCGATCCTGAACGAGCGGCGTGAGGTGATTCGCACAATTCGCAGCGCAGTCAAACCCGGCCTGAATCGCGCAACGTGGGATTTGAACCGAAAGGGCGTACGGCCGCCAAATCGGCCTGCTCCGACGCAAAAAAATGCGCCGGAGCCAGTCGGGCCGCCGGTTCTGCCGGGCGCGTACATGGCACGAATCAAGAACGGCGTACACGTGGACTCTACCACTTTCACGGTCAGCCAGGATCCGCGCATCCGGATAAGCCGGGAGGAGCTGCTGGCAAAGGAGAGCATGATCGAGCGCGTGCTTGAGCGCCAGGCGCTGGCAACGGCAGCAGCCGACCGCATCCGTGAAGCGCAAAAAACCATCGCCACATTTGCAAGCCAACTGAACGACCGCGAAGATGAGGCAGCAAAGTCCGCCAGAGACAAAGGCGAGGCAGCAAAGGATACGCTACAAGCCCTGCTGGAAACCATCATTCGCAAACAAGTACAGGGCATCCGCCGCGACCCGGGTATTGTCAATGCGCGCATGGGACTTGCTTCTTTTTATGTCACCTCAAACCTCGGCGCACCGGGCGAGACGGAAGAACTCGTTATGCAGCAGGCAGAAAGCTCCCTGCAGCAAACGCTGTCAAAGCTCAACACATTTTTTTCGGAAGATTGGCCGGAGTATCGTCAGGCGGTTGAGGCGGCGGAGGTGACTTTTTTCGAAAGCTATGAGCCGTTGCAGATGCAGGAATGAACGAAAGCGGATGAAGATCAAAACTCTGAACGGGTGTCACAAAGCGCGGTAGCCTGTCGTCGATTAAACAGCAACACTGCCTGACTGCGATCTCGAAGTATAGCTTTGTGATGCCCTGCAGGACCGTGCCATTCTTTGGCGTCAGGCTTCAAAGAGTAGCGATACCTCTTCGAAGCAATACTCCTGAGGACCAAACACCAACGTCCGGCATGAATTTGCGCCCGCCCATGTTACAATTTTTCCATTCTTTACGATATTTCATAATCAACTTGATTTTCGTGTTAGAATACTACAAATTCTACCATGATTAATTTATTTTTTTGACCTTAAACCAGTTCAAGAATCAGAAAGAAGTCATCATGAAGAAACCGTTTAATTCGTTCGAAATGGCGCAGGAGCAGTTCGATAATATCGCTAATATGTTGGATTTGGACCAGGGCACGCGCGAGTTACTCCGAAATCCGTTGCGGGAATATCACTTTAGTATTCCCGTGCGTATGGATGACGGTAGTGTCCGGGTCTTTCGTGGTTTCCGCGTGCAACATAATGACGCACGCGGTCCCGGCAAAGGCGGCATCCGATTTCATCCGCAGGAAACCGTTGACACAGTGCGCGCACTGGCGATGTGGATGACGTGGAAATGTGCAGTTGTGGATATTCCGCTGGGAGGCAGCAAAGGCGGCGTTATCTGTGATCCGCACAATCTCAGCATGCGTGAGCAGGAGCAGATTTGTCGCGGCTGGATTCGTCAGATTTCCAGAGACATCGGGCCGATGTCTGACGTGCCGGCGCCGGACGTCATGACCAACGCCCAGCACATGCTCTGGATGCTGGATGAATTCGAAGCCATTCACGGCGCCAAATCTCCGGGGCTGATAACCGGCAAGCCTGTTGGTATGGGCGGCTCCCTCGGTCGCAAAGAGGCAACAGGCTACGGACTCGTTTTTACCGTGCGGGAGGCGCTTAAGGAGCTGGACATTCGACCGGAGGATACCATAGCCAGCGTTCAGGGCTTTGGCAACGTCGCGCAATATGCCATCGAGCTCTATACACGCATAGGCGGCGCCGTCATTTGCGTCTCATGCTGGGACCACGACGACCAAACATCTTATGCCTTCAAGAAAAAAGATGGCATCAGCCTCGAGGAGCTGCAGAAGATAACAGACCGATTTGGCGGCATCGATAAGCAGAAGGCACAGGACCTGGGTTATGAAGTCCTGCCTGGCGATGCCTGGATCGAGCAGGAGGTTGATATTTTGATGCCGGCGGCTCTGGAAAATCAAATCAACAACGACACGGTCACGAAAATAGGCAAGCGCGTGAAAATCATCGCTGAAGGCGCGAACGGCCCCACCGGGCCAAGAGCGGACAAAGTGATCCACGAACGTGGGATTTTCATGGTCCCGGATTTTCTGTCCAACGCCGGCGGCGTGACCTGCAGCTATTTCGAGCAGGTACAAAGCAACATGAACTACTATTGGGAGCGCGACGAAGTGCTCGGCAAGCTCGACGTCAAGATGACCTCCGCGTTCATCGCCATGAGCGAGCTGGCCAGAAAACGTAAACTTTATATGCGTGACGCCGGCTATGTCATCGCGATCAGTCGTGTGGCACAGGCCTGCAGAGACCGCGGCTGGGTCTAAATGCCCAAATCGTTTGCAAAACTCGCTCGGTTTAACCGTAACTTTTTTGGCTCAACCGAGCGATTTACTTACATCGGTACGGGTGAACTTGGCGGGAAAGCACAAGGCTTACGCTTCATTCGCGAAGTACTCGATAATGAATTCGATGCTGTTGCATTTCCCGGCATAGAAGTGGACATCCCCACACTAACAGTCCTCCGTACCGATGTTTTCGATGCCTTCATGGCGCGCAATGATCTCGATGAGGTCGCGCATTCCGGCGCCAGCGATGAGCGCATCGCACACGCGTTTCAAAAAGCGGACTTGCCGGTGGAGATTGTCGGCGACTTGCGCGCGCTGATCGCAAAGGTGCATTCGCCCCTGGCCATCCGTTCCTCCAGCCTGCTGGAAGATGCCATGCACGAACCCTTCGCCGGCATCTACGAAACCAAGATGATCCCCAACAACCAGCACGACGCTGACGTTCGGTTCCGCAGACTCACCGAGGCCATCAAGTTTGTCTATGCCTCGGCATTCTTCAAAGCGGCGAAGTCCTACCGCCGCGCCACCGGTCATGAGGATGGCTCAGAGAAGATGGCTGTGATCATCCAGGAGGTGGTCGGCCGACGCCATGATGAACGCTTCTATCCGGAAATTTCCGGCGTGGCCCGTTCGTATAACTTCTATCCCAGCGGGCCGGCCCTGCCGGAAGAGGGCGTCGTCAATCTGGCG
>CAZVSL010000023.1:0-1009 GCA_964629935.1 uncultured Calditrichaceae bacterium
CAAATTCAGAAGGATAAGATATATCAGCGAAGTCGTCGCTCGGCTTGCTCATAAATGTATTGCATGACAATACTTTACACGCGTTCGAAAGTCCAGGAATTATTCACGCTTAGCGGTTCTGAGTCTTATATTCACGATTGGGCTCTGCATACTCAACGTAAGGTTCTTGCTCACACGCACGGACCGCTGCCTCCACACTCTTTTCCGAGGTCACCCGGTAAACGGTCATGTTCAGGGTTGAGATGTCTTTCACTTTCTCAAGCCCAATTCGTGTTTCCAGAGCAGTGCGCTGAGCCTGATTCACGTCGGATTTGAATTTTACAATCAATTCCTGCTGTTCTGCTTGTGTATCATTACCTGCCGTCTCTTTGTCGACGTTTTGACCGGCGCCGGCACAGCAGAACATCAGCGTTGGCGCAACGGCCAGAACAAACAGTCCTTTACTTATGTATCTTTTCATGGTTACCTCACTCATCAATAAATTAACAAACGAACGTGGTTGCGGTCTCTCCGCCTAAAGAGTTTAACCTGTTGTTCCCGGTTTTTTCTTCCGTTTCTTATCCGCGAGCATCATCTCCGGCGTGGATCACAGCTTTGCCAATGTCTTTCTGATGCCGTTGAGCGCTGCATTTACATCTTCGCTGAGATGGATTCGCACCACCGGCTGTTTCTTGTCAGCAAGGGCTTTGAAATCACCGAGAACCTGTGCACGCTGCAATGTCTCGAAATCATACGGTTTTTCCGGGATATCAGCTTTGTCATTTGTATCCGCTGTAAGCAAGATATACAGGCCCCCTTTCGGACCGCCTTTGTGGAGCTGTCCGGTGGAATGCAAGTAACGCGGTCCATAGCCAACGCTTGTCGCAACGCCGAAGCGGTCGCGTACAACCTGGCGAAGCTCCTGTAGCGCCTTATCCCGCGCTTGCGTCTGCATAAAGTAGGGCAAGAGCGCGACATAGTTGTGCGGCTCAGCCAGCTTCACGAATGACTTCAGGAACTGTCGAAAAGA
>CAZVSL010000023.1:1019-10586 GCA_964629935.1 uncultured Calditrichaceae bacterium
CGTGAGCCACTCAGAGTCGTCGCTGCAATAGACAGTCGCGCCATTCTCCTGGAGGAGAACATTGCCATTATCAAAACTCCTGGTCTTTTGCCAGGCATCCAAGAAATCGCCCGTGTTCTTCTTGCTTTCGGCAACATTGGGCTCATCGAACGGATTTATCCCCATCACGGCCCCGGCTGCGGCAGCGGCAATTTCCCAATGCAAAAACTCCGCCCCCAACTGCGACGGTTCATTGAGTACAATGCGCACAACCGGATGACCGGCGTCGTCCAGCATCTTAAGCTCGCGTTGGTTTTGTTTCTCTTCTCCGGCCAGACATACCGACACGAACAAGCGGTCATCGTTGTAGACTTCGGGCAAACCAAGCGGTTCGTTTACGATGGGCACCAACCCGCGGCCCTCCTTGCCGGTGCTCTCTGCCAACAACTGTTCGGCCCAATCTCCAAATGCCCTGACAGACTCCGAAAGCACGAAGGTAACTTTGTCACGGCCGTCACGTTGCGCCATACCCAGCAACACGCCAAGTCTGACGCCCGGATTGACCCTTGCCGGCACGGCAGGGCCGCAGCTTATGGCCATGGTACGGGCGTGCTCCAGCAGACGCCCGATACCAATGCCGCTGAGCGCCATCGGCACGAGGCCAAAATAGGACAGCGCAGAATATCGCCCGCCAATATTCGGCGGATTTTCGAATACACGCCGGAATTTCTTGTCTTGCGCCTCGGTCACCAAAGGCGTGCCCGGGTCAGTTATAGCGATAAAATGTTTGCCAGTCTCCTCGCCAAAGTGCTTTTGCAGCTTATGGTAAAAATAATGGTAAAAACTAAGGGTTTCGCTGGTTGTGCCCGATTTGCTCGCCACAATGAACAGCGTGCTGGTGGGATCGATGGCAGCCTCGATGGCCCGTACCGTGGCCGGGTCTGTCTTGTCCAGAATGAGAAGCCCGGGCCAATCTTTTTTGGCCGGCAGGAAATGGCGTGCCACCTCGGCGCTCAAACTGCTGCCGCCCATGCCAAGCAGTACGACGTGGGTGTAGCCTTGCTTGATGTTGGCGGCAAAGTCGCTGATCTCATTTATCCTGTCATTGAAATCAGCAACGCAATCAAGCCAGCCCAGCCGCTTGCGAATCAGCTCAATGTGTTCCGGCTCGGATTTCCACAGGAAAGGGTCTTTGGCGTACAACCGCCTGGAAAACTGAATGGCATCCATCTCATCACACGCTGCTGACAGCTTGCCTTGCAGATCACCAATGCTAAATGACTGACTGACCGCATCCGACTGCAAGAGTTTTTCACGTTTTTGAGTGAGTGTCGCCATCAGGGCATCATAAGGTTTGATGAACTTTTCCACACCCTCCTTTATCAGATGGCCGGTTACCTGCTGCAAGTCCACCCCCAGCTTCTGCAAATCAGCGAATATACGCTCAGCTTCTTCGACATCTTGCGCCACGGAGTTGTCGATGATTTTGCCATGGTCAGCAAAGGCTGCGATAGTGCTTGCAGGCATCGTATTGACTGTATTCGGTCCGATGAGCGGCTCCACGTACTTGACATCACTGTACAGAGGGTTTTTGGTGCTGGTGCTGGCCCAAAGCGGACGCTGGATGCGGGCGCCTTTTTCGGCCAGTCTTTGCCAGCGCTCACCACTGAAAATTTTCCCGAATCGTTGATATGCGAGCTTGGCGTTGGCGACAGCCACTTTGCCCAGCAATTGCGCTGCTCCAGGCGTCCCGTTTGAGCTCTGCTCCGGCCGGATTTTTTGACTGAGAAATTCGTCAACCAGCACATCGATGCGGCTGAGAAAGAAGCTGGCCACAGAGGCCACGCTGCTGACCGGATCGTTCTCCTTAAGGCGCCGCTCCAGAGCTCTTATGTATGCCCAGGCCACTGCCTCGTAGCTTTCGATGGAAAAAAGCAAGGTGATATTGATGTTAATGCCCTCATATAACATTTGCTCGATGGCCGGCACTCCCGCCGGCGTGCCGGGTATCTTGATAAAGAGATTGGGACGGCCAACTGCCTTAAAGAGTCTGCGCACTTCTTCCACAGTACCTTCTGTATCATGGGCCAGATAAGGTGAAACTTCCAGACTGACAAAGCCATCCATGCTGCTGGATTCGTAGAAAACGGGCCTCAGGATGTCACATGCATCCTGGACATCTTTAACAGTGAGTTCTTCGTAGATCTCATGTATTGCTTTGCCATCCGCCACCAATTGCTCTATCTGGTCGTCGTAATCATCACTCTCGGAAATCGCTTTGTTGAAGATCGTCGGATTGGAAGTGATGCCGCGTAAGCCTTGCTCTTTTACTCGTTTTTCAAGCTCACCACTTCTGATCATTCCGCGTGAAAGATTATCGAGCCAATAACTTTGACCGTGTTTGATGAGTTGCTGTAAAGCATTCATGTCAACAGCTCTGCCTTCCTTTGCGTTCTCTTTGATTTTCGAGATAAGCCGGCGCGTGCGCCTTACGCACCGACTTTCTCGTGAGTTTCGATCAATGTCCTGGCGCGCGATACGATATTGGGCGCCGCAAAACCGTATTCTTCAAAATTCCGCTTCGCCGGTGCGCTTGCCCCATATCTGTTGATGCCGATTATATCGCCGGCATCGCCTGTCCAGCGTTCCCAGCCAAATGGTGAAGCAGCCTCCACGGCAAGTCGTAGTCGCACATTTGGCGGAAAGACCTCCTGCTGATAATCCAACGGCTGCTCTTCGAAAAGCTCCCAGCTCGGCATGCTGACAACGCGGGCATCCACACCCTCCGACCGGAGTTGCTCCTGTGCCTGCAACGTCGGCTCAATTTCGGAGCCACTCGCGATCAGGATAAGATCAGGCAGATAGCCGGTCTCTTTTGACAATATGTATGCCCCTTTCAAAACGCCACGCGCTTCCTGCAGCTCAGACCGGTCGAGCACGGGCACGTTCTGGCGGGTAAGCACCAGCATGGTTGGTCCAACCTTGCGCCGCATGGCCGCACGCCAGGCATAAGCCACCTCATTGGCATCAGCCGGTCGTATGAGGCACAGGTTTGGCATCGCACGCAGCGAAGCCAGATGTTCGATCGGTTGATGCGTCGGCCCGTCTTCGCCCAGGCCGATGGAATCATGAGTCATGATATAGATGACAGGTAGCTTCATCAGGGAAGCGAGCCTGATTGCCGGGCGTGCATAATCAGTAAAAATCAGAAATGTTGACGCGTACGGTCGCACGCCGCCGTGCAAGGCGATACCTGAGCTCGCGCCGCACATTGCAAGTTCTCTCACACCCCAGGCGATGTTTCGGTTGTCATACCGCCCCTTCAGAAAATAATCTGAATTTTCCATCAAAGTCTTTGTAGAAGGCGCAAGATCACCGCTGCCGCCAAATAGCCCCGGTGCTTTGTCGGCAAAGGCATTCAACACTTTTTCCGAGGCTTTGCGGGTTGCAACAGGGCCATCTGCGGGCTTGAATTCCGGGATGTTTTTGTCCCACTTATCCGGCAGTTCCAACGCCTGCGCCATCTCAAATTGTTCCGATAACTCCGGGAAAGCCGACTTATAGTTGTTATATTCCATCAGCCAGCCATCTTCAAAGACTTCGCCGCGAGCAATAGCTTTTCGCATGTGGTCCATGACCTCAGGCGGAACGTGGAACTGCTCATCTTCAGGCCACCCATAAAAACGCTTGGTCGCTTTTATTTCGTCTTCGCCGAGAGGAGAACCGTGCGCCTCCGGTGTGTCCTGCATATTTGGCGCGCCGTAAGCGATATGCGTTCTTAAAATGATGAGTGATGGTTTCTCCTTTTCCTTTTGCGCGTTCGAAATAGCCCTTTCGATTGCCTGGCGGTCGTTAGCCTTCTCACCCAGATCCTGTACATGCCAATGGTAGCCCTCGAAACGACGGGCGGTATCATCGGAATAGGTAATCTCAGTGTCACCCTCGATGCTGATATGGTTGTCATCGTAGATCCAGACCAGCTTGGACAGCCCGAGGTGTCCGGCAAGGGAGGCAGCCTCATGAGAAGCGCCCTCCATGAGATCGCCGTCACTGCAGAAAACATAGGTATAATGATCGACGATATCCTGTCCGTCGCGGTTGAACACGGCAGCCAAATGAGCTTCAGCGATGGCCATGCCAACAGAATTCAGCACGCCCTGGCCGAGCGGCCCGGTGGTGGTCTCAACGCCGGGCGTCAGGATATTTTCCGGATGCCCGGGGGTGATGCTCTCCCATTGTCGAAATTCCTTGATATCGTCCAGCGAGATATCATATCCTGTGAGATACAACATCGCGTATAGAAGCATCGAGGCATGACCATTGGAGAGGATGAACCTGTCGCGATTGAACCAGTTGGGGTTTGATGGATTGTGGCGCAAGAACTTTGTCCACAGCACATAGGCCGCAGGCGCCAGGGCCATCGGCGTTCCCGGATGACCTGAGTTCGCCTTTTGCACCGCATCCATAGCGAGCGTTCGTATGGTATTGATACTCAATTCTTCGATAGGTAGATCTTTCTTATTGGCCATCCGTATACCTCCTTCTTTCCTGGTTTCCCGCAAACTATGTACTTAAGACCTAAATCGGACGACGGGGTGGTTCGGAATTCAAGCTTCAGCTTGCCCGGGCGGCGGGAATGCACACTAGAGCGTGAACACCCTTTACATAACCCATTGGTGAAGATTCTTTTGCAGGAAGCGCTCAATTTAGGTAAGTGAAAACTCCAGCGAAACACCCCGCTTGGCGTAAACTGCTTGCGAGGGACTTAAGCTTCGGCTCTGCTCAACTCTTCCAGCTCCAGCTCAAAGTGGATCTGATCAACAGTTTCCGCCACCTCACCGGCGTAGAGTGATGAAACCTGGCGCAGCGTCATCGCCTGGTCGAATTCCGTCATGGCAGAAATGCCGTTTGCCGGCACCACGATTTTGTACCAACGCAAGCCGGCGGAAGCCGCCGTATGTGCAACACAGATATTGGCCACGGTGCCTACGATAACAAGATTTTCGACCTTCCATTCGTGGCTCAGATAGTGTTCGAGCCAGGTTCCGTAAAAACCGTCATAGCGGTTCTTCTCGCAGATGCGTTCGCCGGGCTGCGGTTCGAGTTCGTCGATGATTCTCCATCCCCAGGCGCCCCTTTCGCAGTGCTTTGGCCAGATATCCCATTCAGGATCGCCCGGGAAGTGCGTATCTTGTGTGTATGCAACCTTCATCCCCAGCTCACGAGCCGAATCGAGCAATTTCTTGATCTTCGGTACTGTATCGCGCGCAGCAGCGACGTGGAGATTGCCTTCTTGGTGAACGAAATCGTTTTGCATGTCAACGATTATCAGGGCCGTTTTTTCGGCCGGCAGCGTTGTTTTATCGATGTACTCGATTTCAGGTAACTCAATCTTCTTGTCAGGTACGTATTTGAAAGCCATTTGTACCCTCCTTTCTCAGGGTTAATCTCATGAAACGCGAATTATTCGTACAACTTCTTGCCCCGTCTTGCGGCTTCTTCGCTTTCCCACAGTTCCTTGCCTCCCATGGCCGCTTTAACCGCATCGTATCGCCAGTTGATCTCGTCGAACAGGTCTGCGAACGATTTCTTCACGGTTTCATCCAGGGGCGTCTGACTTTGTTTGAAGTTGTCGATTCGCCAGGACAACGCGGAGAGCTTGTTCTCCAATTCCGCATATTTGTCTTTGACGCCGGCTTCGTTATCAAATTCACCTGAGTGCATCCGACCTCCGATAGACAACAAGCGGCCTTTCCATTCATCAAACTCCCTTTCGATGCGATCAACATAGTCTTTCTTGCTTTCTTGTCTGTTCATGTGTAAGCACCTCCAATTCTCACTAACTACTAACTCTACTGCCTCAGGCAGGATCGAGATTGATAGCTTTCGCTTGCTGACCCTGCCCGTTGGGCTTTTCTTTATCTTGCTTGAGTATTAGCTCGATCTCTTCATCATCCAGCGTTTCTTGCTCCAGCAATGCCTGCGCAAGACTATCCAGGCGGCTGCGGTTCTCTTGCAACAACTTTTGTGCTTTCTCTTCCATTTCGCCTACGATTCGCTGCACTTCCTCATCGATGAGTCTCGCTGTTTCGTCGCTGAAGTCGCGTGACTGCGCTATCTCACGGCCCAGAAACATGTGGTCCTCTCCCTGATTGTAAGAGACAGCACCCAGCTTTTCACTCATCCCCCACTGGCAAACCATGCGTCGTGCAATTCGGGTGACTTGCTTCAAATCGTTGGCAGCACCGTTTGTTATGTCATTATAGACCAGCTTCTCGGCTGCACGCCCGCCCAGGGTAATTGCGATGCGGTTCAAGAGATAAGTGCGGTCCAGATTATGGCGATCCTCTTCTGGCATCTGCTCAGTAACGCCGAGCGAACGCCCGCGTGGAATGATAGTCACCTTTTTCACGGGGTCCGTACCCGGCAGAAGCCTCGCCAGCAGGGCATGTCCTGCCTCGTGATGGGCAATCACTTTCTTTTCTTCGTCGTTAATCATTTCTTCGCGCACATGCCCGAGCAGTATCCTGTCCCTGGCTTCATCAAAGCATTCTGCGTCTACTTCAGTCTTACCTTTACGGCCGGCTAAAAGCGCTGCTTCGTTAACCAGGTTCTTGATGTCTGCACCCGAGAAACCGACTGTCCTGGCCGCCAGAGTGCCGATATCAACATCTGAGGCGACCGGCACTTTTCTGATATGGATTTTAAAAATCTTCTCGCGCGCCTGCTTCTGAGGTAACTCGAGCGTGATTTGGCGGTCGAACCGCCCCGGGCGCGTCAAGGCAGGATCGAGCACATCGGGACGATTGGTTGCCGCCATCACCACAACAGACTCGTGTGGCGCAAAGCCATCCATCTCGGACAGGATCTGATTCAAGGTTTGTTCCCGCTCATCGTGGCCGCCGCCAAGCCCCGTACCACGAGCCCGGCCGATCGAATCTATTTCATCGATAAAGATAATGGACGGCGCCTCCTTCTTTGCGTTCGAGAACATGTCCCGCACACGCGAGGCGCCAACACCAACGAACATCTCGATAAATTCAGAGCCACTGATATTATAGAACGCCACATCGGCCTCACCTGCCGTCGCACGCGCCAACATGGTTTTGCCGGTACCCGGCGGTCCGACCAAAAGAAGACCTTTGGGAATGTCTGCGCCAAGCTTGGTAAATTTCTCCGGCTCTTTCAAATATTCGATGACTTCCTGCAAGTCTCTTTTTGCATTTTCGAGACCGGCGACATCATCAAATTTCATCTGGTTCTCTGTTTCACGGTAGCGTTTCGCTTTTGATTTTCCAACATTGAAAAGCCCACCGCCGCCGAACATCCCTTTCATCTGGCCCTGCATTCTTCTGCTCGCATATACAAAGTATCCGAGAATCAGAAGCCACGGCAGCATGGAAATGAGAAATATCTGCCACCAGGCATTGCTGCTTTCTTCTTTGGCGTTGATGCGGACACCATGCTCTTCAAGCAGTGTCATGAGCTCGCGGTCTTCAATAGATGGCCGCACCGTAGCAAACTGTTCATAAGACAGCGTGTCCTGACCGCTCACTTCCGTGTACGTGCCGTCAAATTTACCACTGATTTCCAATCCCTCGACCGTTATCTCGGCAATATTGTCCTGCCGTACTTCTTCCTTAAATTCTGTATAGGATAAAGCCACAGCACGTTCCTGGCGCATACCGTCGAGCAAATAGTAGGCGAACAGGAAAAACAGCAACAGCCACAGCAACGGCATGCGGCCAAGATTCGTTTGTTTTGGCGGCTCACGGTTCTCTTTGTCGTTGCGCTTGCTCTGATCGTGATCGTTCATTGGTTGCCTTTCAACTCTCTATGCAATTACCGCTTGATGTCAATTAACAAATCAACTTTAATGCAACAGACATGCCAGCAAAGCAATCACCATAGACCAAACTTCTGTTTACTTTTACTTTAAGCCAGAATCCTAAGGCTTGTTTTGCTCCGGCCTGAAAGAGGAATGTGTGCAAAAAAAGTACGCGAATAAAAAGGCGAAGCCAGGCGGGTATGAAGATATAGTACACCTGTATAGAAAGGAGACTGTAACGAGCCTGAAAGCGTAGCGGAAAAAAAGTTTAAGCTACTATTATTTCAAACATTAAACGTTGTTGCGACTGCTATGCTGCTGAGGTTATGATGTACCGTATATGCACGAATGCTCAATCATCTTTGCTACCGTCATCTTTTTCGGAAATAACGGCAACATTCTGTTCCTCAATTTCCTCGATATCAGCATCGGAGATGCTGGAGCGGACGCGTTGCAACAACCACAATTCCGGAATAATCTCAGCGATGAGCTTACCATCATCCAATATGCGCACCACCGAGCTTTCGGATACGACCACTGCCACGCTGTCTGTGTCAAGCGTGATGGAGGCAGCAGCCAAATGCCGGCTGCCGAGACCAAGCGGCAGATCGATGTTGTCACTGTGGGCGTTCAAATAGCGCGTAGCAGAAACAACGGTTCCGGTTTCTGACACAACAAAGGCTCCGTCCAACTGTGCCAGCTCTTTGATTGTCTCGCGCATATTGGGATCATCGATGCGCTTGAGGTCATCATCATGCCCCTCGAGCGGATCGAGAATGAGCGGGCGCGAATAACGCAAAACTCTTTTTTCATCACCCACGACAAACATGGTTCCTACCTTGCGGCCTTCACGACCTTCTCGTGCGATTTCGATGGCCAGTTCTATGACACTGCGTAGTACTTCACTGGTCACCCCTCGGTCTTGCTTGCAAATGCGATCGAGAAGTTGGGTGAACCTGCTATAGGACATGTGGCGCGATGCCAGCATAGTCTGTTTATGCCTCCCTGTGTTCGGTCATGGTTTGGGACAGTAACCCACTGGTGAAGATTCTTTTGCATGAATCGCTCAATTTATCTTATATCGTTAAACAGGATATCGGGGTTGATTGTTCCTCTAAGGGTTTATTCTATAGTTATTTAACTCCCGTAGTTTCGCTCCGGCTGCGGCCATTTCCTTCCACGGCCACGTGCAGCGGCGGCGCCACGCCGTTCTTGTCTTTGCCAATATAGAGCGTCCGGTGCGGAAACGGTATCTCGATATCGTTATCATCGAACTTCTGCTTTAGCCTGCGGTTAAATTCGCGCGCCACGCCCCATTGTTTCAGGGTTCTTGTCTTGTAACGTGCTTTGATAACCACCGCTGAATCTGCAAACCGGTCGAGACCAAAGACCTCAAGGGGCTCGAGAATTTCATCCTTGAGCTCCGAGTTCTGACGCATGTCCTCGTCCACCTGCTTCATAAGCGCAATCACTTCATCCACATTTTCGCGATAAGCCACACCGATGTCGAACACATAGCAGGAGAACTCTTTGGTGAAGTTGGTCACGACGCTGATCTCACCGTTTTCAACATAATGCACCTTGCCCTCGAGATCGCGCAGTACAACCATCCTGAGATTGACTCGTTCCACCAGTCCTGCTCTGCCGGCAATTTCCACAACGTCGCCAACCCGAATTTGGTCTTCAAGGATGATAAAAAAGCCGGTAATGACATCCCGCACCAAACTCTGAGCCCCGAACCCGACGGCCAGACCGAGAAT
>CAZVSL010000023.1:10596-13691 GCA_964629935.1 uncultured Calditrichaceae bacterium
AATACCGGCGGCTGCCAGTATGGGACCGATTTCGATGCCGAGCTCGCGCAGTACCATCATCGATGCCACGAGAACAATGCCGATGGTCAAGATGTAGCGAATGACGGAGCTAAGCGTATCAGCGCGCTTCTCAAACTCGACATCCTCTTTCCGCTTTCTGAACGGAATCAATGCCTTGGCTGCGAGTAATTTGGCCGCCTTCAAAGCGATGAGAGTTAAGATGACGACCAGCAGGATACGCAGGCCGCTGGTAAGAAACCAGCCACCTAAAGTTTCCAGATATGCGTTTATGTCCATATTCTTGATCCTTGATTTGTTTAGATTTACACTATCCCGGACAATTCTGACTTCCTCGGAGGCCTTATGAAATAAACAGTGCGGAAGAACCGGCCTGATGCAGCCGTGACCAGCCCTTCCGCACATCTTGCCTGACAGGTACAGTTAAAACAGGCAATTTAAGAAAGGTCAGGACTCCCATCCCTTAACTTCCAGATAATTATGCACCTCGATTACACCGATCACATTGCGGAATTCTTCTTCGATGTTGCGTTTGCTCCAGAGATTTTCCGCTGTGCCCTTGAGCTCAACGACACCGTCATTTACGGTAAACTTCACCTTATTATTCAACGGGAACTGGTACTTCATAATTTGGTCCAGAACCTTGGTAAGATTCTCGTCGCTTACGGCTTTTTCCGGTCGCAATACCTCGATTCTGTTTACAATACCGCGCACACCCTGCATCCAGGAGGCTACGGTCTCGGCCATCACTTTTTCGCGGTAAAAGCTGACCTTACCATCCAGAAAAACCTGACCATCATCCACCGTAATATCGATACGGTCCGGCTCCGTGATGGCAGAGTTGAGAACCACATGATCACGGATTCGATCTTTGACCATCTTATCCGGTACGATTTCATCCGGCTTCACAACGATCTGATTTGAAATAGCGGTAACCCCAGGCACATTAGTAACTATATCGTGGACCCGATATTTGGTATAAAGTGTTTCCACGTCACCGGATAGTTCAATCTTACCATCCTGATGGGCTTTTACCTGCAAGCTAGGCGCCTCACCATATCGTACATGAATCGCTTGCCGGACTTCATCAGCCAACTCTTCGCTGTTTATTTCCGCGTAAGCGAATGTCACGAACGCACCCACAAATACGGTAATGACGATCACCAGCAAATTTGAGATATTATAATGTTGTCTTAACATTGTTTACACCTCCTTACTTGATTCTTGGCCATGCATTCACGGCGCAATTTGCGCCATAGCTCCGGCCATTCCAAATGTAGAATGAGGAACTACCCTTTTTAGCGTGATCCTTCTTCTACTTCGTGGACCTCAACTTCGGACTCCCTGACCCTAGACTGCTGTTCAGCCGACTCCGTGATGGGCTCGCCAATGAGCTTGCCCAGAATCGCACCATAAATGATGTGTCCGATCAAACTTCCGATAACGGTCATAACCGGTCGCGGCGTATTCGCAGCAAAAAGACCGGCGCCCATAATCGGCATAACAATGATCTGTGACAGGAACCACAGGGCGATGCCAAACAAAGTGCCACTCTGCACAACTCTGCCGGGCATCATCCGATACAGGGTAAAGACATAGATCAGGGAGAAGATGATGGTCCCGTCGATAAAGTGGATGAGCATGCCGAGATTCCATGCTGCATTGAATGGTTCTGCCGGCAACCCTGTTATGAAATTGCCAAGCATGGCAGCCACATCCATCTTGGGCATGCCCATCATCGGTGCGACGTACATGATCAGCGTCATCACCAACGTCGCAACAAAGCCGGCCGTAAAAGCTCTTCCGGCTTTCATCTGGTCTTTTATCATAACGTTCTACCTCCTTTCCAAGGGTATATTTTATGATGATTCTGCGGTTTTTCTGCTTTTTTCAAGTCTCGATTAAATCGCAGCAACAGCTCTTTGCACGGCTTCAGACTTCACAAATTACTGCAATTCGAATGCGGCAAAAAACGAATTTTGCCCACGTTTGGCATAGACAAGAACGTTGTCACCGGGGCTCAGCTTACCGATGATTTCGCTGAATTGTCCGGCCGTGGCGACGGGTCTGCGATTCACTTTCTTGATGAGATCGCCTTCGCGTAAGCCGGCGCGGTATGCAGTACTTGCCTGATTGATCCGGGTTACAACCACGCCTTCCTCGCTGGTATCGTATCCCAGACGCTGCGCGAGCTGATCATCGAGGGTTTGCACACTGAAGCCTATCTTGTCGAGTGAGCTCTTCCTCATTTCAGGCGATGCTTGCTCTTCCGGCAGCTCACCGAGCTCGACTGTGATCGTTCTCTCATCGCCGTCACGCCATACCTTCAGCTCTGGCGTGCTGCCCGGCGACCGGCTCGCAACTTCATTCCGCAACTGGGTGACATTTCTAACTTCTTGCCCGTCGATCGCCAGGATGACGTCGCCGGATTCGATGCCGGCTGCATCAGCCGGGCTGCCTTCACTCACCGAGGAAACCAGCGCACCATCCTGAGACGGCAGACCCAGGGCTTTCGTCAAATTGCTGTCGATGTCTTGAATGTACACACCCAGCCAGCCGCGCACGACTTTGCCTTCTTCGATAAGGGCATCCATCACCTTGCTTGCCATGTTGATTGGCACGGCAAATCCAATTCCCTGAAAGCCGCCGCTTTGGGTTGCGATAGCGGTATTGATGCCTACCAGCTCGCCGTGCAGATTGATCAGCGCGCCGCCAGAGTTACCCGGGTTGATGGCTGCATCAGTCTGAATGAAATCCTCATAGTCCGCCAGACCAACGTTGGACCTTCCCTTGGCGCTGACAATGCCGGCGGTTACGGTGCGGGCTAAATTCTCGCTCAGCGGGCTGCCGATGGCAACCACCCATTCACCAACTCGCAATTCATCTGAATCTCCGAATTCTAGTGGCTCAAGTCCGTCTTCTTCGATCTTGATAACCGCCAAATCTGTCTTTGCATCCGTACCGATAATTTTACCGTCGACTTTCTTGCCGCCGTAGAGCATGACGCGTATTCGGTCTGCTTCACGGACAACATGGTAATTGGTCAGAATGTAACCATCATTATTGACGATGACCCC
>CAZVSL010000023.1:13701-24577 GCA_964629935.1 uncultured Calditrichaceae bacterium
CTTAGCCTGCGTTCACCGCCATCAGGATTTCTCGGCGAAAAGAACCGGCCAAAATCATCGCCAAAGAATTCGCGAAACAGATCGCCGGAGAACGGATGCCGCGTCTCGACAATGCGGTCCGAAAAAATGGTTACCACCCCCGGACTGGCCGTCTCTGCGATCTTCACAAAGGAACTGTTCAAGCGACCAATCAAATCCGCATCCAGTGCAGGTGATTTTGCCGCGGCGGCTGAATTCTGCTCCGGGGCGCGCTGCACCGCAACTTGCTCGCCGTTGGAAAGCGTGTGAGAACCAACCACACCCGTGACAAAACCGCCTACCAACATCCCGAGAACAAATATGATCGGAATTTGGATAAGCCTCCTGTCCCTAATTTTCTTCTTTTGTTTAGCTTTGCGTTCGCTCATTTTTCCACCCTTGATTTTTAAGTAAACTCAGCATCTCTGTTCTTTACCATCCCGGCGCCAGAAAAAGACCGAATTGCCAGCCTTCCTGCGGCCGCTGAAAGGGATAGGCATAATACAACTGCAGTGGCAACGCGCCAAACAAGCTGATTCTTGCCGCAATGCCGGCGCTGAAAACCGGAATCCGCTCAGAGGATCTCTCTGCAAATTCAATGGTCGGACTATCCGCATCAGTCCAGGCCACTCCGCCATCCAGAAACAAAGCCAGCTCAGTTGGCAATGTTGGGAAATTTATCAGTCCAAATTGTGGTACACCAAACAACGGTACCCGCACCTCAGCATTGAATACGCCAATGCGCGAGCCGATGAGACGGTCGAATTCCGGACATGCGTTCGGATTATTCGGGTCCTCCGAGCATTCTGCAGAGTTAAACGAGGTGACGCTATAGCCGCGCACAAATCCAAATCCGAGAAACAACGGATTCAACCTGTCATCTTCGGAATCTCCGAAATAGCGCCCAAAATGGAGCGCCCGCACGCCAAACGTAACCGGATTCGTGAAGAAGTATTTGCGATAGTCTCCCAAAAAGGTCATGTAATTGAGCGTCCCCACTGTCGGCTGGGCCTCGAAGCGATAGCGGCTGCCGCGAATGGGTGAGGTAAAACCGAAAAAGGAATAGTCGCCCACATATGCCAACGAAGTTTCGAACAGGTTCAAAGCGGATGGCGCTTCGATATCACTATCTCGCCGGTCTATGACCGTACCTCCGGCGGTGAGAATGGTCTCCGCGTCGAAATCATAGCTAAGGCGCGTGTAGCCGGATGCCACTTCAAAGCGCCGGTTGGTCGAAAACGGATACTCGGCTACCAGCGACGCCCGGTCCCGAAATACTCGTTGCTCAACAAAATCAATCCGTCGCACCAGAGCCGGATCGCCATCGACAGTAATGGTGTCGAACCCTGAGGAGACAAAACCGGTGCGGAATGGAATGTGACTCACTGCGCCTCCCCAGTTCCAGCGACTGCGGCGATTCTGGTACACGACTTGTGCACCGAAATCCTTGATGCCGCCATTTATCTGAGCGTCGACGCCGAGCAAATGGTTGCCAAGCATATCGCCGAAAACCAGACTGACGGCGCCGCCAAATGCGGTGCCAAAGCGGTCGACAGAAGCGCCTATAGTTGTGGCGCCCGCTGCAATAAAACCGAGTGATGCATCATAATCAGTCACGGGATAGTCGCGCTCTGCTGGTAACCCCTGATCTGCAGATACCAGATATTCCCGTATCGTGCTTGTTTCATGCGCCCGGAACGGCGGCAAGGCAGCCTCCGTGACAATCTCTTCCTCCACAGTCAACAGCTCACCTGGTTTTTCGCCGGGATCGAGCGCGTGCACGTGATATTCCCGCTTGTTGAATACAGAGAACACTATGCGGCCATCCTTACCCGCCACAGACATGGCTGGCGAGGTCGCAGTAATGCCGGTCACGCCTGTGGCAATCTGGGTCAGGCGTCTGAATTGGCCTGAATCGAAGGAATAGGCGAAAATATCACTAAAGCCACCCGGATCCGAAATAAAATAGAGTTGCCTGCCATCCGGCGAGTATTGTGGATTGATATGCTTGACTTCATCAGACATGGAGAGCAGCTCTATCTTGCGTTGCTCCAGGTCAAGCAAGGCGATCTTCATGGGAGCAAACTTGAATTTCTCCAGGTCTGTGCCCTCCCCACGATCTGTGGCGAACGCTATGGTGCGGCCGTCAGGCGACCAGGCTGGCTGCAGCTCGGCAAAGCGATCGTCGGTCAACTGCACGGTCTTGTTGGATTCGAAGTGATACAGATAGAGATCGCCGATGCCGCCGGAAATACCTGAAAACGCGATACTTTCTCCGTTGGGCGCCCAGGCCAGATTGATTATGCCTTCAACACCGTCTATCTTGAAGCTCTCTTTGATATCGCGTGATTCAACATCCACAATCGCGATGCCGTTGTCTCCGTCCTTAAAAACCGCAAAGGCAAACAGACGTCCGTCCGGGGACCAGGCGCCGGCTGAGTCTGTAAAGCGCAAGGCATCGAAGTGAGCATCACTGCTTGTGCTGACGAGTTTGTCCAGCACCTCACCGCTGCGGGCGTCTGCCAGAAACAGATCGATTGTGAAAAGGTCCCGGCTCGACAGGAAGGCCACGTGGCGACCATTGGGGCTGATCGAGGGGGCAAGATTCAAGCCGCTGCCCTCAGTGAGGATCGGCTTGCCTACTTCCTCGGGTTTGGTCCGGTCACGTAGTTGTGACTCGTAAGTCTCTTTGACCGAGGCCACCCATTTCTCACTGATGTTCTTGGCGGAATCACCCAGCACGACCCTGAAGGTCGAGTCAAGATTGGTTCGCATGACGGTCTTATAGATCAGCGGGATTGCTTTGTCGCCCCACCTGCCGCCAACGAACGCCCAGAAAGCATGTCCGAAACGATATGGGAAATAGTCCGGGTTGACTGTCATATCTCGGATCGTCGGCACATCATCATGCAGCACAGCGTCGCGCATCCACATTGCCGTCAGGGCGTGCTCCGGTCCGATGGTCAGATATTCAGCCATGCCCTCGATAAACCACAAGGGTAACCGGCTCATGGCGGCAAGGTTGCCGGGCCCGGATTTAACCATATCGTACTGAAACGCGTGCACGAGCTCGTGGCCGAGCACGTGGTGGTTGTCAGCATAGATGCCGGTCAGCGGCAAGACGATGCGGTTTTTCAATCCCTCCGTGACACCGCCCGTTCCCGGACTTATCAGGCCCCGGATCACGTTTGTCTGTTGAAAATCAGCATGATTAGCATATAAAATCAAGGGCTGCCTGGATTGGATTTCATGGTCAAAAAACTGAGAAAAGCGCGCATACCAGCGCTCGAGCATGCGGGCGGCATCTTTCGCGCCGCCTTCCTCAGAAGGATAGAAGTAGAGATCAAAGTTGTCTGTTTTCAGAATCTTGAAATCGAATTGTTCATATTGCACCTTGTTGCGGCCAAAGTAGAACTGGGCAAACGTCTCATCAGAAAACAAGATTGGCAGACTCAGCAACAAAATGCAGACTACAAAACCGATGTTGCTTCTCTTTATTATTGATTCCATTTTCATTCAGTCCGGATTAATTTGTTTGCATTAAACAATTTGACACGTTACTTCCAGGTTGTCAATAATGGCCCGCACGCCTTTGATCGAACGCGTCAGGTCCAGCGCCCGCTCTTTTGCCAACAAATTATTGACCGTACCGGACAACGTGGCCACGCCGTCTTCGACTTTTGTGTCAATGCGATGTGCTGACACGGTGGCATCACGGCTGAGGTTATAGACGATAGCCATTTCGATTTCCCTGTCTTCCGGCATGCCACCCACAGCATGCGCGGATGCACCTGCCCAGCCGCAAATCATGCCGGTGGCGAAAAGCCAAACAAGCGTCCGATTACCTAGCCGTGCCCTTATTTTCGAAACCAAACAATGCATTGTTTGATGCGCCTCCTTCCAACTCACTTTCATTTCTGCTTTGGTAAATGGCAGTTCATTCGAATTTACCGGAGTAGTAGTAATTGTAGGTCTTTTTCGGTCAGACCTATTTACTTCTTCTCACTATGTTGAGGGCGGAGCTCTTCCGGCCCATAATTGACGTTCATGCGATTCCGCACCTTCCAGGCGCTGCTGCGCCGGGTTATCTGCTCGGCCAGTTCATATTCTCGCAGAGAATTGACCGTGCCTTTCAGAGTCGCGACGCCGCCGTCAACATCAACAGTGATGTTGTCCGCATCTATATTTGCGTTCCAGAACAGTGCATCCTGAATATCCTGCTCTATCTCCCAATCCGAATCAGACATTGAGGTCTGCGCCACCTCAAGGTGACTCCGGATATCCGTCACGCCCTTGACGCCGGCCGCCAGTGCTTCGATGTGAGTTTTTTCCATCTCGTAATCCACATTGCCATAAAGTCTGGCGACGCCATCGCGCACCTTGACAGTTACTTCTTGCTTTTCAACAATCGGATCTCTGGCCAAAGCGCTCCTGATATCATCTGCAATTTGTGTATCTCCGATCTTCTCCCCGGCACGGACTTTTAGCAAGTTTTTGACCCGCCATACACCTACTGTATTGCCTGCGTCTTTTTCCGCGGCTCGTTTCGCCTTCAAGTTGTCGACGACCCCGGTCAGGGTAACAACACCATCATCTACCTCCACTGTTGGTTTGAAAGACAGCACACGTGGATCGTACAGCAATGCGTCTTCAACAGCCCGCTTTATCTCGGCATCAGACCGGTGCACGTACTTGCTCTCTCTGCGCATCTCTTCATCTGACCACGGCTCAACCGTGAGCCCACTGATGTCCACTGACTCGACGCCCGCAACCCACGATTTGGTATAAGCATTCACTCGCTCTTCCCCGCTACCAACTGTACCGGTCAACATCACCGCATTATCTTTGACCGAGACATCGATGGTCTCATGGGCCACCCACACGTCGTTTTCCAGACGCCGGCGGATTTCCTGCTCGATTTCTTCGTCCGGGCGCGCATCATTGAGCATGAATTTGATATCGCTGTTAACTTGCCGGACGCCTCTTACGCCCTTGGCGATCCTGGTACTGAGCTGCTTTTCATACCATGAATCCACCTTGCCCGTAAGCGTCACAGCACCGTCTGAGGCCTCGACTTCAACCTGGTAGGAATCGGCGGCGGGATCAGAGAACAGCGCTTGCTCGATGTCTTTGCGGACTTCCTCGTCCGGCCTTTCGACAGGCTGGACTTCGATTTGATCGATGACTGACATCACTCCCTTGATGGACTGAGCTATCTTGATGGCCCGATCCTGCGCGAGTACATTATCCACCTTGCCGGACAGGGTAACGATGCCATCCGCGGTCTTCACATCTACATTATGAGAAGTCACAGCGGGGTCCAACAGAAGCTCATATTCTACGGCATGCGTGATCTCAGCATCTTCAATCTGGTTATCCCGGTCAGCCGCGGCTTTCCCGGCCATGCCGAGGAAAGCGACACACAGGAAAACTGAAATAAATCTCATAGCATGATGACTTGATGCTATCATGAAAGCCTCCTTCTATCAAAAATTAATGTGCGGAATTGTTAGTACTTCCAGAAAGGTATGACAATCTGAACTCATTGTAACGATTGCCATCATGAAAGCGATTGCATGATCTTGTTCACTATGTTGCGCAACAGCCATGCCAACGGATCGAGAATCGTAAACATCTACCTGTCTTTTAAAAACTTACAAGTTATTGCATTCAGGGTCGTATCGACATTTGGCACGGACTTAAAGGCGAGCGGATAATTAGGTGTGCACAAAAAGTACGTAACTTTTAAGCGGGAAAGTCAGCGGGTATGAAGAAAAAGTACACCTGGACGAACCGGTAAAATCTTGCCGTTCAGACAGCTCAATTTTAAGAAACGAGTTAATTGCAATGGAAATAAAGCTATAAGCGAACTTCAAACTCTGTCCAGGTGTACTAAACATGCACATCAGAGGGCGATTGCAATAAATAAACCCTGGCGCTTCGTTATTCGACCAGGGTTATGCTATCAGCTTCCTTCTCTTTTGCGGCTTTTTGTTTCAGCAGCTCATCGATACGATCAAATTCTGATTCAAAATCTTGCTTCAGCTCAGGTTGCTTTTCTTTCTGGTACTTTTGCCACAGCTTCTTACCTACCATGAGCTGAAGCTCTTCCACCTGACTTTGCAGGTTGTGAATTTCCACTTTCAGCTTAGACAGCCTGGTGGCGCTGCCGGTAAAATGAAACAACCTGCGCGCCCCTGACTTGACGGCCGTGACCACTTTGTCAGAGGCAGCAGCAAACTTGTCGCCGCTTTCAGCTTCTGCCCGGGGCTGACTCTGCTGCTTCGGTTCCGCCTCTGATGTGGCCTGGGTTGGCTCTTTATCGGTTTTGGGGTCGTTTTTTTGTGCCATATTGCTAAACCTCCGTTTCGTATTTCGGTTCGAGATTACAGCCCCCTTCCTGCCTACGGTAGTCTGGAAGGGAAAATCCACTTGCGAGCTTGCTCAATTTCATCCGGACTGAATTTCCTGAACTCAGTGTCGGTGAACTTGTTAAAGGTATTCATGGCAAAATCAGCAAACTTGCTGTCGGACACCAACGCCACCCTCTGAAGGTGGGTCTTGTACTTTTGATAAAACTCATATTCATCCAGCATGATTTTAAAATCATACTTATCGAGATTGCTGGCATCAAACAAGACGTTAATCTTGTGATTGCCGGTGCACAGAGATTGCAGTTGATGAATGACCTGCCGAAACTCGTCCTGGGTAAGCTCACCATCCAAACCAATCTCTATCTTTTCCCCTTCTTGCCAAACGACCTGATACATGATAATAATCCTCCTAATTATAAGTGTTTACACAAAAAAGTCAAAGAAATGTTCTTGCTATCACTCTTGAACAGAATAAGGGAATAAGGCGTAACCGGCTAAGCTCTAATTCAGCTTAGCTTTCTCATCCTGCAACTTGCTCTTTAGGTTTTTGATAGCTTCATCAATGCCGGTTTTCACATCTGTCCAGGCATCACCCGTGGCTGTTTTGAGTTTGTCATACCTTCCCCTGAGCGTGTCCAGGTCCTGTTGCAATGCTTCCGCTTCCTGTTTCATCTCTGCTTTGGCTTCGGCGCGCGCCGAGACTGCTTTCCGGTTCAGCTCCACCACTTTTTCTTCAAGCTCACGAATCTGCTCTGCCATGCGCGCTTCATATTGCTGCTTGCGCGCTTTGGTGTACTCTTTTGCCGTCTCAACTGCTTCGCCGGTTTCTTTTTTCACGTCACGGAGCGAGGTTTCATTCTTGTCAGTTTCATTGCCACACGCTGTTAGCCCAAACAACGTGATTGCACTCAGCATAAGCAGCAAAAACGCCGTGCCGCTTACTCGTAACACTCTTGTCGCCGAAGGACCTTCTACTTGTTGAATAGCCATGATATAGAGATCTCCTTTTGTTAGTGTTCTTAGTTATTGCGCCGACAGCAATGCTGACAACAGTGTGCACATACAGTACACATCCTGTCTGACCAACTCTCTTCTATGGATTATGGATGAAAAAGTACGCTCATGGTTCCCTGACAGCCAGAATCGCGCTCTGACTGCACTCGAATAGACAATACACCTGCTTCAACAATCTGATCGGACGGCAGGCAATACCATACGGAATCTTAGGTGAAATATCAATCAAATCCGTGTGGTGAGTGAGTTGAGCTTGAAAGTCATAGATCGATTTTACTTTGCCGTTTTCACCACCGGAAAAATGCTTCCACCTTTACGTTGCCCGCAACGGGCTAAAAACCCCTCATAGTAGCCTGACTGCTATCAGCGGGGCTAAACTTATCATAGAGATGAAGCACGCGGGGAATGTATTCCTGCGTCTCTTCGTATAACACGCTGTTTTGTTTGTCGTTCTCTACCCAGAGGTCGGCTGACAACGGCCCAGCATTGTATGCAGCCAGAGCGCCTTCAAGGCTATATATTTTTAGAAGATAGGACAGATAGCGTGTCCCCATCCGAATATTATAAGTCGGATTAAACAAGATGTCCTCGGGCGAGGTCCAGGTAATGTTTTCCAGCTTCGCAAGCCATTTTCCGGTGCGGGGCATGATCTGCATCAGGCCCATGGCGCCGGCTGAAGAGACGATTTCAACATCCCACGTACGTCCGCTTTCATGCGTGATGACAGCGCATATAAGATCCACGTCCAGGTTGCCGTATTTTGTGGCGGCTTGCAGGATCTCATCAGCAATGCACCGTCTCAAGCTATCATCAATTTCCTTGTTATAGCGCTCAATCACACCCGCTATTCTTGCCAGTATCAATTCTCGTTGTTTGTCCACCTGTACGGCCTGTTCCAGGTTCTGAATTTGGGATGAAATGCTCGCTATCCGTTTTGATTCTGCCGTGCTTTCCAAATAAGTCTCGGTCAGATAACAACCCAAGACAGGAAACACAACCAGAAGGAATATCACTGTCGTCCAACTTCGTGACATGAGGGATCACCATCTATAATCTATGAGTTGAGAAATTTTCGAATTATGTCTAACTTGTTTCGCAATTCGTTGCCCAATTTTCTGCAACTAACATACCAGGAAGTTGTGGAGCATGACTTAAGATACTGTTTTATATTATACTAAACGAGTTTCGACAGTACATTGGCGCGGAAGAGAAACGGTCATCGTGTGTGCTGAGACGCTTCGTCAACACATTATTATTATTAAGCTTGATTAAGGCAGGACCTTTGTACTTGCTGCGGGAGTTTTGGTGTGCATTTTGTGCACACTGAAAACAAAAAGCCCTCTCTTGGTCTCGAGAGGGCTTTATCTGCGACCGGCGGCGTTCACTTCTTCACCCAGTGTCCGGTAACGTAGCGCCATCCATGGCGCGTCTTCTGCCAATGGGGCTGAACGTAAACGAAGCCGGCCTTGCCTTTGATCCAGCGGCCGCTCACCCAGACATAGCGTCCATGCTTGTACTGATAGTGACCGGCCACCCAGACGGCATGGCGATACGGGCGCGCCGGCACGCGCTTGACAACTTTGACTTTCGCTACTTTCGGCGGTGCAATGCGTACATAAACATCGACGCCGGCCCGACCCTGGACAGGCGCCAGCATCACAAAAAACAACGCGCCCGTGAATAGATACTTGACTGCTTTCTTCATGATCATATCTCCTTCGGTATTAGTGACTTCTCATTGCCAGCGATGTTGGTCACCCTTATGCAACGTGGGTGCCAAAGCGTGAGGCTATGGGCTAAGATCAATATAAACAAATACATTTGCCAGAATTACTCATCAGGAACAAATGAACGATATCGTACAAAACGAACCTGGAGGGACACTTTGAAGCAGCTTATACAAATCAAAGCGGACGAACAAATATGGTCGGATGAACGGGGCTGGGGCATCAATCCACTGGCGGCTGCCGGGCTTACGGCCGGAGATGTTGGCGATGTGCACGCTGTATCTCTGCGCCCGGGAGCGGTGCGCGGCAATCACTATCATGACGCCTGCACCGAATGGCTGGTGATATTCGGCGGCCGCGCCGTGATCGCCTGGCGCGAAAAAAACGCCCGGAATAATCACTATATCACCTACGACAGTAGCGAGCCAGGCGTCTACAAGATTCCCGCCGGCATTGCCCACGCCATCCGCAATGATGCAAACCATGATATCTTTTTAATTTCATTCAATGATGCAACGAAGCGTGCAACGACAAACGTAACGCCTTTGCTTTAACGCAGTCCACGTGGGCTCACATGACAAGCTATTGCACGGAGAGTGTTTTCCGGAAGCGCAGTTATCCATCCTTCAGCCACCTCTATGAGAATCTTGCAAATTTTAAATCTTTTCTCTTGACAAGAATCGAAACCTTTTGTATTTTTATCGAAACGTTTCGATAATATTGCTTAAATATTTCCATCCACATAGAAACTAACCTTCTATAAATTATAGATTAATGCCTTCTATACGTTTCTAAAAGCGTTTTTATTAAATGGCCCCGACCATCAAAGACGTTGCCAAACGAGCGGGGGTGTCGCTCTCGACAGTTTCGCTGGTGATAAATGCCAAATCGAACGTTCGGCCGCTGACCCGCAGGAAGGTGGAAGACGCAATTGCCGCCCTGAATTATCACCCGCGCCGAAATGCACGCGGTCTGGCCTCCAGAAAAACGCAGAATATCGGCTTCATCCTCACCGAAGACCATTTCTCAAAAGCAGAGCCATTTTATACCAAGATATTCCTGGGCACCGAATTCGAAGCACGCAAGTTTCATTACTATATCCTGTTGACCACCATTCAACAGAACTTCAATCCGGACATCCACCTGCCACGCTTTCTACTCGAAAAGAACGTCGATGGCGTTATCCTGGCGGGCAAAGTGCCAACCAAACTTATCGACTATATCCAAAAAATGGACCTGCCGTTAGTCCTGGTGGATTACGTAACCAACTCAGCGACGGCATCGGCAGTGCTGACAGATAACTACCGTGGCGTATGCCAGGCCGCCGAACATTTCATCAAAAATGGTCATCGCCACATCGCCTTTATCGGAGGCGACATCGCCCACCCGAGTTTGAGTGAGAGGTTGCGCGGATACCGGGAAACATTGCAGAACTATGGTATCCATGCAACGGACATGCTCATCAGTGCGGACGAACCCTATACCGGCATCGATGATGGTTATGAGGCGACGCGAAAATTATGCGAAAGAGGCAAGCCGTTTACAGCTATCTTCGCTTCAAACGATACCATGGCGGTTGGCGCCATGCGATACCTGAGAGAAAAAAATCTGAAAATTCCGGACGACATCTCGATCATCGGCTTCGATGATATCGAGGTGTGCCTCCAGGTTGAACCGCGTCTGTCAACGGTAAGGGTGTTCAAGGAAGAACTGGGCGCCATTGCCGTGCGACGCATCGTGGAG
>CAZVSL010000024.1:0-2828 GCA_964629935.1 uncultured Calditrichaceae bacterium
ATGGCTATCGAAAACGCCCGCATGCACCAGTATGAGCTGGAACGCGAGAAACTGAAGCAGGAATTGGAGTCTGCCCGCATCATTCAGCAGAGTTTTATGCCGCAGACCTTTCCGCCGCCAGAGCGCGGTTTTTCTGTCTTTGCCCGCAGTCTGCCGGCCGCATCCGTGGGCGGCGACCTGTTTGATTTCGCAGAATTTGACCGGGACCGCATCGGCATTGCTGTGGGTGATGTTACCGGCAAGGGTGTGCCGGCTGCACTTTATATGGCCCGCATCGTAAGCGATTTGCGCCAGCTCACGCAGCGCTACATGAGCCCGGCAACGGTGCTTAAAGAGTTGAATAAACTTCTTGTTGAACGCAGTCGACGAGGTATGTTTGTAACATTCCAATATGGTATTTTCGATGCGAGGAGAAGCACGTTTACTTATGCTAATGCCGGGCACCTGCCATTTCTGCATCTTCGCAGTCGGCGCAAACGCGTTGACACCCTCGCCGGCGCCAAGTGTATTCCGCTCGGAATCGTAGCTGAGCTCGAGGTTGGTGAGGAAACAGTTCAGCTATCGCCGGGCGACTGCCTTGTATCGATTACCGACGGTATCATCGAGGCCAAGGATAAGAGCGGCAAAGCTTATTCAATGCAACGAACTCTGCAAGCTTTGAAGGGAAGTCGTCGCCGGGCTGCCGATGTGGTAGAGTATCTGCTTCATGATGTGCAGGTTTTCTCTGCCGGTACAGACCAGCACGATGACTTGACCATTATGGCTTTAAGCACCAGTCAGGTCTGATGATTCTCGCGTACCAAACAGACTATATAACATCGACTTCGGGAGAGCCATCGTGAGTGAGATTGTCATCAAGCTGCCAAGCGATCCACGTTTCTCAAAGGTCATTCGCAGTGGCATCGCCCATATAGGTGAACTATGCGGTTTCTCAAATGAAGATTGCAATGCAATAACCATTGCCGTTGACGAAGCAATTTCGAATATTATTAAACATACCTACAATGGAGACAATGACAAGCTCATCATCGTCAAGTTCAAAATCCTGCAAGATAGACTTGAAGTCGATCTGAGAGATTATGGTGAGAAAATAGACCCGAAGACGATCAAGTCACGCAATCTTGATGACATTCGCCCCGGAGGGCTGGGGGTTCATTTAATAAAGACAACCATGGATGAAGTTAGCTATGACAATTCTCTGGAGGAAGGAAACCGACTGATCATGGCCAAATACTTACCTGGAAAAAATGAGGCGAACTGATGTTGTCAGTTAATGTTACGAAGGAAGATAAGTTTGCTTTGGTGGACATCGAAGGCGAGGTGGACCTGTATTCTTCACCCGATTTACGACAGAAGCTGCTCGAGCTCACCGGTGCACAGATGGGCGCCATTATTGTGGATCTGCACAAGGTCAAATATATGGATAGCTCCGGCGTTGCAACCCTGGTGGAAGCGTTGCAACAAGTCGGCAAGTATGGCGGAAAACTAAAACTCGCGAATCTCCGCGATGCCGTGAAAGATGTCTTCGAGCTCAGCCGTTTGGATAAAGTTTTTGATGTTTGTGAATCGGTTGAGGATGCAAAGAAAGCTCTGTAACGATAAATGGAATACGTCTCTAAATTATTCGGCAGCCTTGGCAGAAATATTCTGCTCTTTCTGGCTCAGTTGAGCCGCATCGGCGACCTTGCTGCCAAGACCTCCTACTGGATGTTCGTCGCTCCGCTGAAAGGCAAGGGGCTGAGATGGAAGAGTACCATCGAACAGATGGTTCTCATCGGCTATCAATCCGTGCCCATCGTCTCGCTCATTTCCTTTTTCGTCGGCTTGATCATCGCGATGCAGTCTGCCTATCAACTGCAGCAATTCGGTGCAACAATTTTTGTGGCCAATCTGGTTGCCGTTTCCATCACCCGTGAGCTGGCGCCGTTGTTGACCGCGATCGTAATAGCCGGAAGAAGCGGGTCCGCCATTACGGCTGAAATCGGCACCATGAAAGTGTACGAAGAGATTGATGCTTTGCAGACCATGGGCTTCAATCCCGTCAAGTTTCTTGTGGTTCCCAAGACCATGGCCATGGTCATCATGCTGCCGACTTTAACCATCATGGCTGATTTTATCGGCATACTGGGCGGCTATGTCATCTCGATGGCCACTCTGGATGTGACCAGTCTGCGCTATATCAACCAGACAATCGAAGCGCTGGCTTTCAAAGATTTGGCCAGCGGATTGGTCAAGAGTTTCTTTTTTGCGATCATTATTGCTAAAATTGGCTGCTATGAAGGATTCAATGTCGAAGGCGGGGCCGCCGGCGTCGGAAAGTCTACAACACGCTCGGTGGTGGCCTCCATTTTTCTGATCATAGCAGCAGATGTGTTTTTCACGGCACTATTTTTCTCAGCCTTTTGATATGCCTGAACCCGTAGTCGAAATAAAAGATCTTGTCGTCACATATGGCGCCAGAACCGTTCTAAACGGCATCAACCTGACGATCTACAAAGGTGAGTCCATTGCCATTCTCGGCAAGTCAGGATGCGGCAAGAGCACATTGCTGCGCCATATCATCGGACTGAGCAAGCCAGATGCCGGGCAAATTTTGATCAAAGGTGTGGATATCACCGCCGTGGATGAGGATGCAAAAGTAGCCGTGTTGAAGAAGATAGGCATGTTGTTTCAGTCATCGGCTCTGTTCAATTCCATGACGGTGGCCGACAACGTGGCTCTGCCGCTGAAAGAGCATTCCTACGTCGACCCTTCGGTGATCGACATCGTGGTGACGATGAAGCTGGCGCAGGTGCGGGCAGGGGAGACGGCCCTGATCGTCGGCCTGG
>CAZVSL010000024.1:2838-10406 GCA_964629935.1 uncultured Calditrichaceae bacterium
AATTCCATGACGGTCGGTGACAATGTGGCCCTGCCATTGCGCGAGCACACCGCGCTTGAGGAGAGCACCATCAAGATCATGACCAATATGAAGCTGGGGATGGTCGGACTTTCGGGCTTTGACAAATTCAGGCCGTCGCAGCTTTCCGGCGGCATGAAGAAGCGCGCCGGTTTGGCGCGGGCCCTGGCCATGGATCCTGAGATTCTGTTTTGCGATGAACCCTCGGCCGGTTTGGATCCGGTGGTGGGCGCCGGACTCGACCAGCTTATTGTGCAGTTGAAGAAGGCCTACAAGATGACCATTGTCACCGTCACCCATGAGATGGCTTCCGTTAACGTCATAGCGGATCGCATCGCCATGATGCATGACGGCAAAATTCTGGCAGTTGGCACACCGGATGAGGTGAAAAGCTTGCCTGATCCGGTAATTCAGCAATTCTTTAATCGGCAACCGGACGAGCAGGAAATCGATAGGGAAAGATATGTGCTTTCGTTGACCGGCGGAGCAGGTTAAGCAAGGAGTTTGTATGAGCATTGAGTATAGTTCCAACGAAATAAAAGTGGGCGCCATGCTGGTTTTGGGATTTGGCCTGCTGGTCGTGTTTATCATCGCCATTTTTGGCGTTAACTGGCGTGAGCAGACAAAAGAATACGAGACCTTTCTCAGGCAAATACCCGGCATAGAGGAAGGCTCTCTTGTGAAATTCGGCGGCATGGATGTCGGACATGTTTCGGAGATTTCGCTACCCGGCAACCCACAAGGGGAGCCCTTGATCAGTCTAAAACTCAAGGTTGACGCAAAAACGCCGGTACGAGCCAACTCCCTGGCCTATGTCACGTCTGTCAGCATCATGGCGACGCAACACATCGAGATCTCACCTGGCACGCCGGATGTGCCGTTGCTGCCGGACGGCGGCGTGTTGCAGAGCAAGGAGGTGCTGAGTTTCACGCAAATGGCAGAGCCATTCAGCGAAATGAGCGCCAAAGTAGAGGTATTGATCGAGCGGCTGAGCGACGTCTTCAATGATCAAAACCGGCAGCACCTTGCCTCCATGATCTCGAATATGGACAAAGTCATGAACGAAGGCGGCGATCGCTTCATCGTGCTGGTTGAGAATCTTGAACGCTTGACCAACAACCTGTCCGAGGTTAGCCAGAATCTCAATGTGTTGATGTCAGATAACAAGGAAAACTTCAACGAAACGCTCGAACATCTCGAGAGGACCAGCCGTGAAAGCAGCGCTCTGATTGCGGAGATGCGCAAGTCGCTGAACCAATTTGACAAAGTCGTCAGCGCAAACGGCGCCACTTTTGTTGAAATTATGGAGAATTTTCAGTATACTTCCCAGAACCTGGAAGAGTTCAGCAGAATTGTCAAGGAGCGGCCCTGGCTGCTGGTTCGAAAAGACGCGCCGCCAGAGCGCGAACTGCCTTAGGCGTGTCTGACAAGATGTGAGCAATGTCATACCGGCATGCTCTGGCTCTCATCGCAGAGCGTATCAGATGTGAGCCAGGTACGCGGAATGGTCGCGGACCACAGCTTTTTCACTGAGCCATTAACTCATTCAACATCAGGGGCATTTTGATGAACAGATTGACATCATTGGTTATAGGATTATCCGCTCTTGTTTTTCTGAGCGCGTGCGGCGGCGTCCCGCCAACGTTTTACTATCGTGTGGATACGCCGCTGGAGGGAGGCAATGATACCGTACCTCACTTTCATAAAACGTTGGCTGTGGCTCAGTTTGGGGCGGATGCTCTCTATGAAACCGACAAGATCGTCTACCGCAGCTCTCCCTATGAAGCCAGGTTCTATCACTATCGTCGCTGGGTGGCGCCGCCCAAGAAGATTGTTACTGAAAACGTGGTGCGCCAATTTCAGGCATCTGACCTGTTCAAACGTGTGGTTCGGATTCCATCCCCGAGCCCGGCCGACTATGTTTTGCGCGGCAATGTGCTCGCGTTCGAGGAGTGGGATGAAGGCGGCGACTGGTTTGGAGTCGTGACGCTTGAGTTCACGCTTATTGATGCATTGAGCAGTGAAGTTGTCTGGGAGCAGGTTTTTTCTGAGCGAACGCCTGCAGAAAGAAAGGAGCCGGTGGCTGTGGTCAAGGCCATCAGTGAGAGCCTCGACAGAGTAATTGACCAGTCTGTGACCTCCATGAAAAGCGGTCTGAAAGCCAATAGCACCGTTGAACTAAGCAACTGATTTCCCAGCGCGGCCAAGCCGCATTAGGTTGACTTTTGCACTTTTCTGCTAAGCTAAAAATAATAACCTGAAGCCCGCCATTCTCGGAAACAAAACCGTAGGGGAGCAAATGGGGAGTTTATCTTCATTAGATATTCTTGTTGTTGAAGATAACCACAGCGTTCGCACAGCCATTTCTTTTCTATTGAAGAAGTCAGGATTTGCGGTTGAAGAAGCTGACAACGGCATCTCTGCGCTCGAAAAACTGCAGGTCAAGTATTTCGACCTGGTGATTTCCGATTACAAGATGAAACAAATGGACGGCATTCAACTGCTTATTGAAATCAAGAAGCACTGGCCGGCTACTGAGGTGATCATCATAACGGCATTCGGGACGATATCTCGCGGTGTTGAGGCGATCAAGTTGGGCGCGTTTGACTATATCACCAAGCCCTTCGACAATTGCGACCTGCTGAAAATCGTTGAGCGCCTGGTCGAGCACCGCAAGGCTGGCGAGCGGTCCTGTCAACAAAGGCAAAAAGTGCGACGCCTGGCCGCCTTCGACGCTATCGTCGGAGAGTCAGATGAAATCCACGACGTACTAGAAATGGTTGCGCGCATCGCGACCATGGATAGCACCATTCTCATCACAGGTGAGAGCGGTACCGGTAAGGAATTGATCGCAAAATCAGTGCACGCTTTAAGCCCGCGAAATCAAAGACCCTTCGTGGCCATCAATTGTGGCGCCATACCTGAGAACCTGCAGGAAAGCGAATTCTTTGGCCATAAGAAAGGCACGTTCACCGGCGCGGACCAGGATAAGCAAGGATTGTTTGAAGACGCGGATGGCGGCACCGTGTTTCTTGATGAAATTGCCGAAATGTCTCCGGCCACACAGGTCAAGCTGCTTCGCTTTCTGCAGGATAGTGAGGTGCGCAGAATTGGCGACAGCTTTGCCCGCAAAGTCGATGTCAGGGTGGTTAGCGCCACCAATCAAAACCTGGAAAAAGCCATCGCGGATGGACGTTTTCGTGAGGACCTCTACTATCGAATCAATGTGATTCCTCTGCACGTGCCTTCATTGCGCGAACGTAAGCAAGATATTTCTCTGCTCATCGAGCATTTCATCGAAAAGTATGCCACACATGCCCGGAGTCCGGTTAAATTGGTTTCAAAGAGGGCAACCAGTATGCTGTTGAACTACGATTGGCCCGGCAATGTGCGTGAGCTGGAAAACGTCATCCACCGCGGCGTAGCTCTGGCAACCGCTGCTGAGATTACGCCGGAGCTTTTGCCGGACGCAATCCGGGTTCGCGCCGGGGCGCATAACGATGGAAAACGCTCCGGCAATCTGGCAGCCATTGAAAAGCGGGCCATTCTGGAGACGCTCGAGCGGATGGACGGCAACAAGAAGAAGACGGCGAAAGAACTGGGGATTTCCAAAACCACACTGTGGCGGAAATTGCGAACAGAGTAATATCACAATGATAATGGAGAACCTGTCGGACTAAGCTGCTCTGTCAGATTAGCCGGCGGTAGCAGGGAAGGAGGATGTTGCATGGCCGAGAAAAGTCACGTGAGCCCGAACAGATCATTCGCGATGCGGGCTCTTCTTATCTTTGTTCTGGTGGTAGTAATATTTACAGTGGTTTACAGATTCCTTGAAATCGGACGTGTCCAGGAGAACCCAAGGCTGTCGATGCTGGAAAAGTCGCTCCAGGAAATTCGCGCCGCCATGAACGTCGACAGTGTTCGGCAGACCAATATTCAGAAGATCATGACGATCATTAACCGCTATAACCGCGACATGCCTTCGGCTATGAAGTACGAGATCGCTGACGAAATCTACAAAATGAGCGTCAAGTACACCAACCTCGACGCTGATCTGATTTGTGCAGCGATCACCCATGAAAGCGGCGGTACGTGGGAACCGGAAGTCGTGTCTGAAGCCGGCGCTATGGGGCTGATGCAGATAATGCCTGCCACGGCATTGTGGATCGCCTATTACGAAGGCATCACCTGGACCTCACCCGAGGACGTTCTGTTCAATCCGATTTATAATATTCAAATAGGCTGCAGGCAGCTTTCGACGCTTATCGAGCTATATGATCTGGAGGGTGGATTAGCCGCTTATAATGGCGGCGAAAAACGAGCTGCGATCTGGCTGGCAAACAATAAAGCCAAAGGCATTCTCTGGAGCGAAACCAGTAATTACATTCCACATGTCCTGCTACTCTATAACCAATTCAAAGAGATGCCAATGTGATTACGAAAACGTAACATCACTTGATATTTTTGTTATTTGTCTTTAATTTTCAAATATCCCGACTTTCCTCACGCGCAGCGCATCTTGCTAATAAGTCGGGTCAAGAATTCAGGGCAGACTCTTGTGGCAACGGTGGTTTAAGCGCGCGGTTTTAACTGCGCGTGGGTTTATGCCGTTTCGCACAAAAGTTGGTTGAGCGGGGATCTCTTCCTGCCGATATAAACACCGAAACAACTTCCTGTATTGGCTCGATGAGCAAGCAACCTGTGACAAAAACAGGCACGACATCCTTATGCTCTGTGGTCGAAGTTTGCCGTGCCATTGACGTACATCATGACCCTGAAAAACTGTGCCGTGAGCTGGCACAGCAATTGACACGGCTATTCCCGATAACCGGACTCCGGCTTGTTCTGTTTCGTGAGATCACCGGCAGTTCCGATTGGACGTTTGTCCACGAGGATACCGAAACTGACCCATCCCGAAGCCTGCCGACTAACAGACTGAAGAAGCTGGCTCATGAGCTGCAAAGCAGCACACTTCTTACAGAAGAAGCGTGGTTGGTTGTGCCGCTCCGGAGCGGCTGCGATGTAGCGGGCGTCCTGACGGCCTGTTTACCGCAAAAGAAGTGGGGTGCGCAACAGGATGATTTCCTGAATGCCATCGGGTGTCATGTCGGGGTTGTGTTGGAGCGCTTGTTCCTGCGCCTCAGACTGGAACACAGCCAGGATGACAAATCTGATCCGGATGAGAGCCGAAAAGTAGGTGATATTCTGAGCCTTGTCCGTTCGTTCGCTCATGAAATGAACCAGCCTTTGACAGGAATCTCCGGCTACTGTTCTTTGATTCGGGAAACGTTGGATAGCAGCAGTGCGTTGGCGCATGATCTCAAAGAGATCCAGAAACAGGCAGATCGCCTTGAAAGCCTCATACACCAATTTCAGGATTTGGTAAATGTCGACTTCAACCAGCGCAAGTCCGTCAACTAAATCTCATTCGCCACACATTCTGGTGGTGGATGATGAACAAGTGATACGCGATATCTGCAAACGCAGTCTGGAACCGTTGGGCTATCAGGTAAGCACCGCAGAGAACGGTTTTAAAGCACAGGAAATTGTCAGACAAAAAGACATCGAGGCTGTGTTCACTGATTTTAAGATGCCGATGATGGATGGCATCGAGCTTTTGGAATGCATAAAGCGAGACCGGCCCCATATTGAAGTTGTCATCCTGACGGCATACGCTACCATAGAACACGCGATTCACGCCATGAAGATTGGCGCCTATGATTTCATTCTGAAACCAGTGAAGCCGGAGCAATTGCGGCTGGTCGCGGCCAAATGCTTTGACAAAATACGGCTGAGTGAAGAAAACCGGACGCTCCGTCTGATGAACGAAAAGCTGACGGAGCTACAAGAAATGAAGGACAAATTCATCGCAATCACCAGCCATGAATTGCGGACGCCGCTGAGTCATCTGAAAGGCTTTATCGGCATCCTCACGGACGACAATTTCCGCAGTCAGCTCTCGGAAAAGGAGGATGCCCAGTGTCGCCAGGTTATCAACGATGCCCTGGCCGACCTGGAGGAGAAGATCGCTGCCATGCACAAATCGAGCGAAAATGGCGACCAGGGCCCCCTGGCGTCTGTAGAAGTAAATAGCCTTCTGAAGAGTTGTGTTGAAGCTCACCAGTTGATTGCCAGAAAACGCAAGCACACGCTCAAGTTTAAGGGTACGCGAGATGAGGTGTACGTCCGGGTAGTGAAAAGCCAGCTCAAGGGAGTGATAGATGAGCTGCTACAGAATGCTATCAAATTCACCCAGGACGGCGGCGAGATTGTCTCGCGCGTACATACCGAAGAGGGCTCCGTGGTTTTGACGATTAAAGATAACGGCGTGGGCATTCCGAAAGATGAGCAGGGCAAGATCTTCGAGAAGTTTTATGAAATCCAAAATAGCAACTATCACAGTTCCAGCAAGGAGCAATTTATGGGAGGCGGCTTGGGGTTGGGACTGACATCCGCGCGCACCATACTCTGCGCTCACGGCGGCGGCATAAAGGTCAAGAGCGAGGTGGGCGTGGGCAGTGAATTCATGGCCTATCTGCCTGTGACTCATCCGGACGAGCCTGCAAACTGAGGTAATGCATCCCGCAAAAAAAAGCTTCCTGCAGTACAGGAAGCTTTTTTGCTTACGAGCTCCTTGAATCATTCAATCTTCAGTTATAATAGCGGGCGCGATAGTCCTTGATCTCTGCCTTTTCCCGGATGTCGGTATACCACTGAGTGAAAGCCTGGCTGGCTCGTCGTTGCCGCAACTGAGCTGCAAGCTGATCCTTTTTGGCGTTATAGTCTGCCTCATCAAACGCATCTTTTTCCAGAAGTTTGATAATATAATAACCGCGTGTGCCCTTGACAGGTGCAGAAACCTCGCCGACCTCATCCAGGGCGAAGGCAGCGCCTATAAAACTAGCATCCCGTCCTACTCCGGTCACCGAGCCGCTGCGGGTAAAGGGCTCGGTTTCTGTCACTTCCAGGCTGTCCGCGACCGCTGCTTCTTCAAACGGTGTTCCGCTCCGGATGTCTTCGTGTACCCTGGATGCGAGTTCACCAGCCTTGGCCATCCGTTCATCGTTCAACAGCTTGTTTTCAATCAAAGTTCTCACTTCGTCCAGAGGCTTTAAGCTCTCTTTCTTAATTTCGGAAACCCGGAACACCAGCAAGCCCTCGTCAAGCTCAATTATAGGTCCGATGGAGCCGACATTGTTCGCAAAAGTGAAATTCACGATGCTTTCGTTTCGTCCAATGCCCGGAACGAAAAGACCCTTGACAAAGAGACCGGTTGTACGTACGGAATCACCAAGCTCTGTCACAAGTTCTGAGAATGGTTCGCTCTGCGCCTGCTCGACGAGATATTCGGCATCGTCGCGCGCTTGCTCTGTTGTTCTTCTTGACGGCGTGAACTTGAACAGAATGTGGCTGGCTTTGAGCTCTTCTTTGTTGTCTCTGGTACGCTTGTCCACAACTTTGATCAGATGCAGGCCAAGATTGGATTTAACCGGCCCAATAGTTTCGCCAATGCTTGCATTGAACAGTTCATCTTCAAAGGATGCGAACAT
>CAZVSL010000024.1:10416-24237 GCA_964629935.1 uncultured Calditrichaceae bacterium
CTTTGTCGCGGGTAGCCTCATGTTCGGAGTAGGTGCGCGCCAATTCGGCAAAATCCTCGCCTTCCTTTGCTTTCTGCAACACGCGATTGGCTTCGTCGTATTTTGCAGCCGTGTCTGCGGCTGTCGGCTCGGTAGAGAAGATCACATACTCAATGGCGCGCTGTTCCGGTTGGCGATACTCCTCTTTGTGGGCGTTATAGTACTGTTGAATCATATCATCGGTGATTTCAAACTGCACATCTTCAAACATTCTGGGATTGATGAAGATGTACTTGACTTTCGCGTTTTGATTTCGTTTCAGATACTCACGCCGGACCTCGTCTTCTGTCACCCGCACACTGGCTTGCAATCGCTGTTCAAACTTCTCCCTGGGCAAATAATCGCGCATCCATGCTTCGATAGGACGCCACTGTTCTGCTGTGCTGGGATCGTTGATCGCCTGCTGGTATTTTGCCATATCAAATTGCTGGTTTTCATTCTGGAAACCAGGCAGGGTTCTCAGAAAGTCAGGAGGCGCGTGGAAAAGTCTGTATACGATTTCTGCGTCGGCGGCTTCGATATTGCTCTTTTCAACGGTTTGATCCACCAGAATCTGTTGCACCATGCTATTCCACACCTGGTTGCGAATCAGTTCGACCTGATTTTCCGTTAACTCCGCGTCAGTCTGGCTGCGAAATTGTTGCAACTGATTGTTAAAAGCCTGATCGAATTCTCTCAGCGAAATTTCAACACCGTTGACTTCGCCGACGACGTTTTCCGCGGCGCTCTTGCCGCTGTAATTCATGCCCCAATCGAAGATGATGGTGCCGATAAATGCCAGAACGAGAATATACAAGATGATCTTGGTGAATTCTCGCATTTTATTCATGACTGCCATATTAGCGCATCTCCTTAAATGAAAAAAATCTGAACGTAAAATATAACCGCCCCGTGATTAAGATGCAAGGGCTTTTTAGGTTTTGCTTCTTGACATTTTGGCATAACCTCAGTATATTGAACTACTGTTTTTTTGTAGTTCATCATGCTGTGGCGGAGTTAGAATTGACAGAATGGCCAAATTTGATCTTGATTCAGAATACAAGCCTACCGGCGACCAACCGAGCGCAATTGAGCAGCTTTCCAGTGGCATTTTGCGGGGGGATAAATACCAGACCCTTCTCGGTGTAACCGGAAGCGGCAAAACCTTTAGCATGGCCAACGTGATCGCTCGCGTCGGCAAGCCTGCCCTGATCATTTCCCATAACAAAACTCTGGCGGCTCAGCTCTATGGCGAATTCAAGAGCTTCTTTCCCCGAAACGCCGTGGAGTACTTCATTAGTTACTACGATTACTATCAGCCGGAAGCTTACGTTCCAACGACGGACACATATATCGAAAAAGATACTTCGATAAACGATGAGATCGACCGCTTGCGCTTGAAAGCCACCAGCTCGCTCCTGTCACGGGATGACGTCATAATCGTGGCTTCAGTCTCCTGTATCTACGGTCTGGGAGATCCTGAGGATTATCAGCACGAACTGTTGATCCTGGAGCGCGGGCAGGTTATCGAGCGCAATCAGATATTGTCGCGACTGGTCGAGAGTCACTACACACGTAATGATTTCGAGTTCGTGCGCGGTACTTTTCGGGTCCGGGGTGATGTGGTAGAGATTTTCCCTGCTTATGAAGAGGAAGCTCTGCGAATTGAGATGTTCGGCGATGAAATCGAGCGTATCAGCGTTGTGGATACAATTACAGGTGAAATTCTCACCAGCCTGAGTACAGCCGCGATCTATCCCGCCAAGCATTTCGTCACGCCCCAGCATAAGTTAGAGCGGGCCATTGTGACCATCCGTGAAGAGCTGGAGCAACGTTTGCAGTACTTCCGCGACCACAATAAGCTGCTCGATGCGCAACGTCTGGAAATGCGCACCAGGTACGACCTGGAGATGTTGCAGGAGCTGGGCTATTGCACGGGGGTGGAGAACTACTCGCGACATTTATCCGGTCGTGCGCCGGGTGAACGACCTTACACGCTGCTGGATTACTTCCCAAAGGATTTCCTGACCATAATCGATGAATCACATGCCACGATTCCGCAGATCAACGGCATGTATCATGGCGACCGCTCGCGCAAAGAGACTCTGGTGGAACATGGATTCAGATTGCCGTCTGCGCTGGATAACCGGCCGCTGACTTTCGACGAGTTCATGGGCATGATGAATCAGATGGTATTTGTGTCTGCGACGCCTGCTGACTTTGAACTACAGAAGTGCCAGGGTGTGGTAGTCGAGCAAATTATCCGGCCAACAGGTTTGATGGATCCCGAGATCATTGTCAAGCCGGTGAAACAGCAGATCGATGATCTGATCTCAGAGATTCGGGTGCGTGCGGAGCGCGGTGAGCGGGTGCTGGTAACCACGCTCACCAAGAGAATGGCTGAAGACCTGACAGACTATCTTGCCGGTATGGACATTCGTGTGCGCTGGCTGCATTCGGAGATCGATGCTTTGAACCGGGTAGAAATATTGCGCGATCTGCGGCTGGCTGAATTCGATGTTCTGGTTGGCGTGAACTTGCTGCGCGAGGGACTGGACCTGCCGGAAGTCTCGTTGGTCGCCGTTCTGGATGCGGATAAAGAGGGCTTCCTGCGCTCGGAACGTTCGCTGATGCAGATTGCCGGGCGTGCGGCTCGCAATGTATCCGGAACGGTGATCTTCTACGCTGACAACATTACGCGCTCCATGCAACTGGCCATCGACGAAACGAATCGACGCCGCGAAGTACAGACTGAATACAACTTGAAACATAATATTCAGCCCAGGTCGATTCTCAAATCATACGATGAAGTCATGCGCTCCACGCGCGTCGCCGACTCACGAGCTCAAAAATGGGGCAAGAGCAAGGGCGCCGGCGTCGAAGAGGCGCACTGGCAAAAGCTCTCTCCGATTGAAAAAGAGGAGCTACTCGATCGGCTTGAAAAAGAGATGTTGGACTCGGCCAGAAAACTCAATTTTGAGCGTGCCGCGGAGCTACGTGACGAAATCGACCGGCTCACCGGCAAAAAGAAGGTAGCATGGAAACGATGAGTCTGAGCGGAAACCACAACTATGTCCGGACTTAACATACTCGTAATTGGCGGCGGCGGCAGGGAGCACGCTCTGGTCTGGAAGATCAACCAGAGCGCATTGGTTGAGCGGATTTACTGTGCGCCCGGGAATCCCGGTATTGCAGAGCTGGCGCAGTGTGTCAATATCTCTGTCACAGAAATCGACAGCCTGCTTGAGTTCGCCCGCAAACATGACGTCGATTTGACGGTCGTTGGCCCTGAAGCCCCTCTGGTGGAAGGCATTGTCGACCGATTTCAGGCGCAGGGCCTGCATATCTTCGGCCCCACAAAGCAGGCGGCTCAGATAGAGGGCAGCAAGGTATTCAGCAAGACATTGCTGCAGAATTATGAGATACCAACCGCAGCCTTCAGGTCATTTGACGATCCGCAAGAAGCCAGAACCTATCTCAATGATGTCGCCTATCCGACCGTGCTCAAAGCCGATGGTCTGGCCGCAGGTAAGGGCGCCATCATTTGTCGCAGCAAGCGTGAAGCAAACAGAACCCTTGAAACGATGATGGTGCAGCGTAAATTTGGAGATGCGGGAAGCCGTGTTGTGATCGAAGAGTTCATGGTTGGCGAGGAAACCTCTGTCATGGCATTCACGGATGGTGAGAATATTGCATATCTGCCGGCTTCCCAGGACCACAAACCAATTTTTGATAATGATGAAGGGCCAAACACTGGCGGGATGGGCGCTTATGCACCGGCTCCCCTGGTTACCGACGAGCTGCTGTACCAGGTTCATAACAAAATCATGCAGCCGGCCATCAGAGCGATGGCCATGGAAGACCGGGTGTATCGTGGCCTGCTTTATGCCGGTTTGATGATCACCAAAGACGGGCCGAAAGTCGTGGAATTCAATTGCCGGTTTGGCGACCCGGAGGCTCAGGTCGTGCTGCCGTTGATGAAGACAGACATCGTGGATGTGATGTTCAGAATTGCCATGGGCAAACATATCAACACCGAGCTCGATTTGCACGAGAAGTGGGCCTTGTGCGTGGTTATGGCTTCGGGCGGTTATCCGGGCAGGTATGAGAAGGGGAAACGAGTTTTCGGTTTGGACCGTCACCTGGGGGATGAAGTCGTGGTGTTTCACGCTGGCACCGGCTTTGCAGAGAACGGAGATGTGGTAACCATGGGAGGGCGCGTTGTTGGTGTTACGGCCGTTGCCAAAGATTTCCACTCCGCTCGCAAAAGCGCCTACAGCGCCGTCGGCAAGGTGACCTTTGACAAGGCGTACTATCGGAAAGACATCGGCGCCAAAGCATTGAAACATTTGAAGCATTAAGGCAATTAAAGAGTAGTTGCAACAGGGACATAAGAAATGAAAGGGACATTCGCATGAAAATTCTGGTAACGGGTGGCGCTGGCTTTATCGGCTCCCATATTGTAGATGCTTATATTGATGGGGGACACGAGGTTTTTGTTATCGACAATCTTTCATCCGGCAGGGAAAGCAACCTGAATCCCCGCGCGGAATTTTTTAAAACAGATATACGAAATCCCGATGTAGCCGATTTGTTTGCCCGCCTCAAGTTCGATATCGTCAGCCACCATGCAGCGCAAATGGATGTGCGCAAGTCAGTTGAGGACCCACTCTTTGATGCCAGTACCAACATTCTCGGCACTCTGAATTTGTTACAGAACTCTGTCCGGCATGGTGTGAAGAAATTCATATTTGCTTCCACAGGAGGCGCTGTTTATGGCGAGCAGGACACATTTCCCGCAGATGAAACGCATGCGACATGGCCGTTGTCGCCGTACGGCATAACCAAACTGAGCTGTGAAAAATATCTCTATTACTATGGTCAGGTGCACGATTTGTCGCATGTTATTTTGCGCTATGCAAATGTGTACGGCCCGCGGCAAAATCCGCATGGCGAGGCGGGCGTGGTTGCCATTTTTATCGAAAAGTTGCTCGGCGGCGGCAAGCCCGTCATCAATGGTGATGGCAAGCAGACGCGTGATTACGTTTATGTCGGAGACCTGGTGCGGGCCAATCTCATGGCGCTTATGCACGCCGACAACGATGTGTTTAATGTCGGCACCGGCGAAGAGACAGACGTCAATACGATTTTCGCCTCGCTGAATCAACTCACCGGTGCAAATATTCCGGAAAACCACGGTCCGGCAAAGCTGGGTGAGCAGCAACGCAGTTGTCTGTCCTACGCCAAAATAGAGCAAACGCTCGGATGGAAGCCGGAGGTAGACTTGCAGGAGGGGCTTAGCAAAACAGTTGCATATTTCAGGGGAAGTGAACAAACTGACAGATAGCAGATAGATATGAACGGGACAAATGAAAACTTCGGAATCATTGGTCAGTCCCACGCCATTCAGCAGATTCTTCTCACGATTAAACAAGTAGCGCCAACAGACATTTCTGTGCTGATAATTGGCGAGAGTGGCACTGGCAAGGAATTGGTTGCAAAAGCGATCCATGCCCAGAGCTCCAGGAGCGACAAAGAGCTGGTGGTGGTCAATTGCGGCGCTATTCCTGAGGGGATTCTTGAATCTGAGCTCTTCGGACACGAGAAGGGCGCGTTCACCGGCGCCGTCGGAGCCCGCAAGGGATATTTTGAGCTTGCGGATTCCGGTACCATCTTTCTCGATGAGATCGGCGAGATGCCGCTGGCGACACAGGTTAAGTTGTTGCGGGTACTTGAAAATCAGGACTTTATGCGCGTCGGTGGCAGTCGCCTGCACAAAGTCGATGTGCGTGTCATAGCTGCCAGCAACAAAGACCTGGGCAAAGCAGTTCAGGCCGGCGAATTTCGGGAAGACCTTTTTTATCGCCTGAACGCCATTCATATCCGCATGCCGCCTTTGCGTGAAAGACGGGAGGATATTCCGCTGCTGGTGCGCAAGATTGCCAGCGATTTTGCCCGGGACAATCATATCGACTTTCAGGGCTTCACGGATTCGGCTTTGCACGTTTTGCAGAAGCATGATTGGCCCGGAAATGTGCGGGAGCTCAAAAACACCATCGAAAGCATGATCGTGCTGGAAAAGGGCGATCTCATCGACGAGTATGCTGCCTCCCGATATCTGCGGCCGCCGTATTTCAATGCAGACCGAAATCTGCCGGTTCCCACGCATAGATCGTCGGAGCAGGTGGAGCGAGAGTTCATCTATCACGCTTTGATCGACCTCAAGAATGAGATCTCAAAACTACGAGAAGATGTGTTTCAGGTGCTTTATTCTGAAGCGACGCCCAAACCGTTGCCGTACTATTCCGAGGTCGTGCCGCGGGCGCAGGCAGTCGATGAAAACGATGATGAGTTAGACGATGGATTCGATCTCGACGGCAAGACTCTGGAAGACATCGAAAGATACATGATCAATCGTGCGCTTGAAAATCACGATGGCAGCAAACGCAAAGCAGCCAAATCGTTGGGAATCAGTGAGCGCACACTCTATCGAAAAATCAAAGAGTATGACTTGCCCTTCTAAAGATAGATTTACCCTTCTGTGGAAATGCCTGTTGATATGCTGCGGGCTGATATCAGTGGCGCTCGTTGCGTGCGGACCGTATTCGTTCTCGAGCACCGGCGCAACCCACATAAAAAGCGTCGCCATTCCCATTTTTCAGGATCAGACGACGGAGTTTGGCATTAAAGAAAAGCTGACCGACGAAGTGATCGAGGAATTCACCCGCGATCATACGTTGCGGGTCACAGACCGCAGAAACGCGGACGCCATGATCGAGGGCACCATTGTTCGCGTTGAGGATGAAGCTGGCGCATTTACGGCAAATGAAACGGTTGAGGATATAAAAGTGTTTATAACTGTTTCAGTCCGTTATCAGGATTTGAAGAAGCGCAAAGTGATCTGGGAAGACAACATAACACAATGGGGAACCTTCAATCCGGATGAAGGCGCACAGAGCAGAGAAGGCGGTATCGACGAAGCCGTGGCCAAGATCGCCAATGAAATCCTCAACAAATCAGTTTCAGGATGGTAAGTCCAAAAAAGAGTTGCTTTAAAAGTATTAGTTTCTTTACATTTAAGAAGTAACATAACTGATGGATCAGAATTATGACAACGGAGAAGCATAACGGGGACATCGAGTATTTGGAAGGCTACCTCAAGGAAAACCCGGATTCAATGTTGTTCGCGCGTCTGGCAGACGCATACTTAAACCACGATCGGGTCGATGAGGCCGTTCAATTATGCGAAGAGGGGATCCGCAAGCATCCATATTATGCTACCGGCCATTTTGTGCTGGGCAAAGGCTACATGGCGAAAAAGCTCTACGAGCAGGCTGAAAAAGAGTTCAAGCGCGTCCTCTTGTTCGATCCGAAATACCTGGCGGCCCACAAGATGTATGGCGACCTCATGAAGGAGATCGGGTGGGAAAATACCTGCGAGATGAGCTATAAGAAGATTTTGCAGATCGACCCCCTCGACGATGTCGCCCGCAGTATTGTCGGAGAATATGTGATTGAGGCCGGGGACGAGGAAGAAGACATAAACCTGGATATTCCTGAGCAAAAGATACCCGAACCGCCAGCGCAACCAAAAGAACAAGAGCTTCCCCCGCAAACAGATCTCGAGTCGGTGAGTCCAATGCCGGTCTCCCCGGAAGAAGAAGACCTGCTGTTTCGTGAGCCGGAAGACAAGTCTGAGGTGGAGACCGAGGATGTCATTAAGTCTCAGGCGCCGCCTCCTCCGGATGTGGACGAAGATGCGGAAATCGATGATGCCAAGGCAGAGGAATTCTCGTATATTCTGGACGATATCTTCAAAGACGAAGTGGTAGAGGAAGGCAAGGGTAAAGCATCCGGCGCTGGTTCAATCAACCGCGAAGGCAGCTCCGAGACGCCATCGTTACAGGATGACGCTGACCAGTTTCTGGCAGACCTGCAGATGTCCGATGACGAACCCGGCCAGACTCAGGAACAGGACTTCAGCGAGCTGGAGCAGCCGGGTGAGGCAAAGCCTGATGAGGATGAAGATGAGCCGGCCAACGATACCTTCGACGATTCGGACTTCGGGGATTTTGGCATGCCTGAAGCGCCGCCGGAGCCCAAACCTGAAAAGAGCGCCCCGCCGCCGGCCCCGGCAAAATCATCTTCGGGAAAAAACCGGGACAAAGGCGACAAGATCGTTACGCCGACTCTTGGTGAAATCTACGCAGCGCAGGGACAATACAGCAAAGCGATCGATGTGTTTGAAACCTTGATCAAGAAGCACCCGGATAATGATTTCTATCATGAAAAGATCGCCATGCTGAAGCAGAAGTTGGCTGAACAACGGGATGAATCACAGAATTGACGCGCTCAGGAAGCGGCTTCAGCACCACAATCTGGATGCGCTTCTGATCTCGTCCGCAACCCATATCCGCTATCTTTTTGGCTTTACAGGGTCGAATGCCATCGCGCTGGTGACATCCGACCCTGTTTTTTTAGTCACTGATCGGCGCTACCGGCAGCAGGCTGAGGAGCAGGTCCGAGACGCTGAGGTTCTCATCGCACAACACGATCTGTTCTCTGTTTTGAAGGATTTGCCGCAAATGTCGACCAATATCCGCGTTGCCGTGGAGGCGAATCATCTTGTTGTAAAACATTTCACCTTCCTGCGCAGGGCGTTTCCAGCGGTCAGATTTCTTGCCTCAGAGAATATCATCGAAAAGATCGCCAGCATCAAAACGCCGGATGAGATCGAGCACATCAGGCAGGCCGGCGCGATATGTGTGCAGGTCTTTCAAAAAATCTGCGGGCTGCTTCGCGTGGGCATGAGGGAGCTGGAGGTTTCCGCCGAGTTATCATACCAGACCATGCGCGCCGGCAGTGAGGGCGACCCGTTCGAGCCTATCGTGGCAAGCGGCCTGCGCTCAGCGTTGCCGCACGGCCTTTCCTCGAACAAACAGTTGCAGGCAGGCGAGCTCGTCATCATCGATTTCGGAGCAACTGTGAATGGCTATGCCGCAGATTTTACCCGCACGGTTATGCTTGGGCCGAAAAAGCCCGAACATGAGCGCATGGCAGATGCCGTGCAACAAGCCATCGAAGCCGCGGAGACGGCCGCCAGACCCGGAGTCGGCGGCGCGCAACTCGACGAGATAGCCAGAAACGTCCTGGCCGAGCATGGCTATAGCGAGTATTTTCAACATTCGCTCGGCCATGGCCTCGGACTCAATGTGCATGAGCTGCCAAAAGTCGGACAGCGCAGCCAGGAGTCGTTGGAGCCGGGAAATGTCATCACGCTGGAGCCTGGAGTCTATATTCCTGAAATTGGAGGCATTCGAATTGAAGACGATTTTGCGGTCACAACGGATGGGGTTGAAAACCTGACCCCGTTTGCAAGGGAAATGCCAATTGTGGAACGATGACTGATAAGAGCCAAAGTATAATGAGCGCCGCCGGACAGACAGAAAACGGCACAGAAAACTTGAAAAAAGTGCTGATTTTGGCTTACTATTTTCCGCCGCTGGGTATGGGAGGAACGCAGCGAATGGCCAAATTCATAAAGTATCTGCCGGAGTTTGGCTGGAAACCGGTTGTCGTAACGGTCAAGGAAATCGCTTATTATGCCCGCGACACGTCGCTGTTAGAAGATGTCAGCTCTGCCAGTATCTATCGCGCGGGCTCGCTCGATCCGCAACGGCTGTTGGCAATCTTCGCATCGAAAAGGTCCAATTCAGATGATGCCGTCTGGACAGATAGCAGTTGGCAAAAAATCAATAAACTCATATCTTTTCTATTTATTCCTGATCCGAAGATTCTGTGGCTACCCTTTGCACTCGTGAAGTGCGCCAGGCTGATTCAGAAAGAGAAAATCGACGTTATTTTGACCAGCTCGCCGCCGCATTCCCTGCAACTTGTAGGCTTGCTGCTAAAGAAGATCAAGCGAGTCCGGTGGGTGGTCGATTTCAGGGATGGTTGGTCGGGAGGCAACTTTCAACGGGAACCGACGCGGATTCACCGGCGACTAAATCGCTTCCTGGAGCAGCGTATTGTTCAGGCGAGCGACCGGGTCGTAGCCGTATCTTCGCAACTGCTGCAAAGTTTACAGCGCTTCGCCCCTGAAAACCCGGACAAATTTCACACGATAACAAACGGGTATGATGCAGATGATCTGCCACAGGCGATCACGCAGCCATCACCGCGTGAGTTTTCGATTGTCTATCGCGGCACCATTTCGCCGATTTCGCCGATCGAAAGTTTCATGACCGGGCTGACGCAGGCATTGCACAAGCGGCCTGATATGGCAGAGGATATGCGGGTCAGCTTCATCGGAATCGATTTGACGGGCACTGTTCACATACTGGCACGTAAGCATGGCTTGTCAGGCATCATCGAGCACAAAGGTTATCTGTCTCACAAGAAAGCACTTGCAGAAATCGTGAAAGCCGATCTGCTCTTATATCCCATTGCGGACTCCGCCAGCGAGGATTTCATACCCGGCAAGACCTTCGAGTATCTGGCGTCAGGCAATCGAGTGCTTGCCATTGGGCCGCAAGTGGCCGGAGTTAAAATTTTGGAAGAATGCGGCGCCGTGGAAACCTTGGCTCACGCGGATATTGCAGCCATAGAACAAGCGCTCATCACTCACTATGACAAGACGAAGATGAACGGCAGGCTACGTCGGCAGCAACGGAGTTTTTTGCACTTTGAAAGAAAGCATCTCACGGCAAGACTGGCAGAAGTCCTGGAACAGGCTAGCTCGCCAGAGTGGCACGTCACACGATAGAATTGTTGAGAATCGTTATTTGGGCAGGAGAACGCCATGGAACATAGCACCGAGGTGGAAACAAGGGTAAAGAGTGATGTCGGTATCGTTGACATCATGGGTGAAGTAACGAGCTACTCGGAAAAAGCTCTGGATGAAGGCTACGAGCAGTTGACCAAGAAGAATCTGAAAAAGATTTGTTTTAACTTCGAGAAGGTTTCCTATATCAACAGCGCCGGCATGGCCATCATTATCAATATTCTGACCAAAAGCCGCGATCGCGGCCAGTCTTTGCGTAGTTGGGGATTAACCGAGCATTTTCAAAAGATATTTGACATGGTAGGTATCACAAAATACATGTACCATGCCAAAGACGAGGAAGAAGCCCTGCACGGATTTGAATCCTGATCCGGTCACAGATCAAACCCGATCAAAAGATTCACGTCCTGCTCTTTGCGCTGCGAAAATTGTCCCTGGTTCGAGTGACCTTTAAAAAATTCCAGCGCGAGGCGCATTTTGTGTGCCTGCCCCCCGATGAACAAGCCAAGCTGGGCGTTAAAATCCGGGGTCCAGCCGAATTCTTGCTTTAGTTTCACGTCAACAGCGGCGTAAGGCTGCACGGCTGCATGCGCGCGGGCAGAAAATACTTCAATTCCAAGCTGAAGCGTCCATGGCTGAGCCTGCGGCTCGTTCGGCTCGTTTGCGGTGACGTGATAGGCCAGACTCGGGCCACCGTAGAACCGAATCTTATCGATGTTATAGCTTGTCAACAGTTCGACATATTCGCGGCTGTATTTTCTCGGCCGCAGGAAAATACCCTGGCGGTCAACGTAACGATAGAGAGCGTCCCGGACGCCGTCAATTCGATTGAAGTCATCTCCGAGATGACTGCTTATATGCATCCATTTCAGCCTGGCGCTGAATCTGTTCTTTCGAAATTCCAGCGGAAAAGCCAGGGTGAAATCCGTCGATTGCACCGGGAAGTCAGGTCTATGCAGTTTGGACACGAGCAACGCGTTGCCCTCGACCCGGAGCTGAAGCTGAATTCTGTCGTGGCTCATTTGCAGCAGACCGGCAGAGTAGCCAATGTTACCGGCAAACTCGGTTCGAGAAGTCAGATATCTGGCGCTTAACTGGACTTCAAGCGGGTCAGCAAGTTTCTGGGTAAACAAACGTTGCGCCGGAAACATGGTTACGACCATCGTTGTCTCCCCCTTGGGGAAAATCAGAGATGAATTTGCCAACATCAATACAACGAACCCCGCCACTTTGACGCTGGCCGGTATTGAAGCGGGTGAAACAGTGGAATTGTTACGGATGCTTTGCTGTTTCAAGACAGGAACCTCGGGTTAGTTGCTAATCATATTGGTAATAGTTTCAGGCTGAAATCTATGTCAGAATCCTGGCGCATGCTGATTTTGCTAAGTCTGGCGGAGTTGTTTGCCATGACTGTTTGGTTCAGTGTGTCGGCGGTCGGTCCCGCGCTGCAGTTCGAGATTGGATTGACGCATCAACAGCTTGCCATCCTGGTTATGGCTGTTCAGTTCGGGTTTGTAGCGGGCACACTATTCAGTGCATTTTTTAACATTGCTGATGTTATCAACACACGCGCCGTTCTCTCTTTTTCGGCAATGATGGCTGCGATCGTAAATGCGTGCTTCATGTTCTCTACTGATTCATTTGTAATAAGTGCCATTTTGCGTTTCCTCACGGGATTTTTTCTTGCTGGCGTCTATCCCCCGGGCATGAAAGTTATGGCCGGATGGTTCCGGAGCGGACGCGGGTTGGCTCTGGGAGCGCTCGTTGGCGCGCTCACAATTGGCAATGCCTTGCCGCATTGGATCGGCGCTGTGCTGCGCGAGCGATGGCAGTTGACTTTGTGGGTAAGCTCGGCGCTTGCGCTTGTCGGCGGACTCATCGTTCTCATCTTCGTGAAAGACGGCCCGTACCATGTAGCGGCGCGTAAATTCAATCTCATGTACTCAGTGAATATTTTTCGGGACCGACCGTTGCGACTGGCGTACTTCGGCTACTTTGGTCACATGTGGGAACTGTACGCCATGTGGACATGGGCGCCGGTTTTTGTGTTTTCAGTGTTGAGCCAAAACGGCGCCGATGCGATCATATCTCCTGGCGTCGCTGCGTTTCTCATCATTGCTGCGGGTGCGGTCGGCTGTGTCGTCTACGGCTTCTGGGCTGATCGCATCGGTCGCAGTCGCTCCACTATCGTCGCCATGGCAGTGAGCGGGCTGTGCTGTTTCACCGTCGGCTTTTTGCAGCACCTGCCGCCGTTTTTGCTGCTGACTGTTTGCATCGTGTGGGGAATTACCGTCGTCGCTGACTCTGCGCAGTTTTCTACCGCAGCGACAGAGCTATGCGAACCCGAGTACACCGGAACCGTCCTGACCCTGCAAACAAGCATCGGATTTCTCATCACCATGGTTTCCATCCATCTCATCCCCGCTGTGCACGAATTGTACGATTGGGGCGGCGCGTTTGCTATGCTTGGACTTGGCCCGTTGGCAGGCATCACCGCCATGTTATTGCTTTATCGTACGCCAGAAGCCGTCAAGATGGCTGGGGGCAACCGCTAGGCGCCTGTGGCAAGGACTTTTCTGCAAGGCACGCAGCTCTGCCACGGAAAAATGTCTCCTGATACAGTCCCATATCAGTGTTTGATTTTAGCCGTGATTTCACTATATTTGAATTTATGTCACTTTGTGTTTGGCGAAAAGCGACCCAGAAATGTCGTTCTCACGCTTTGCAGCGGGAAACTTCTGCGTGGCTGCAAATGGATTCCGGCTTAGAAGCATGCCGAAATGACAGCATGGGCGAGTTTTCGGCCAAACGCCGATTAATAAAGAACTAATGGATGGACGAATTTACGTGAAACTTCTGCTTTTTGATGTCGATTTAACTCTGATTCAAACAGGCGGCGCAGGAAAAACCGCCATGACCAAAGCCTTCAGAGAAATGTTCGACCGGGAAAACGGGCTGGACAAAGTTAGCTTTGCCGGCAGCACCGACCCGGCCATTTTCCGCGATGGCCTGCGACATGC
>CAZVSL010000025.1:0-23993 GCA_964629935.1 uncultured Calditrichaceae bacterium
GTTCGCTGCCAGTCCATCGAGGTACTGATAAACATCACGATTCCGGAATACCGGATTCTTGGGCTGGAAATAGCGCTCATCAATTAGCTCCTGAAAAGACGGCTGAGCAAGAAAATCGCGGGCATTTTGTGTTTGCTGGAACATGAAGGAGTTGGTCACAGCATTGAAGCCGCTGGTAAGATAATTGAAAAAGTGCTCGTTGCTTTGCTCCCGCATCAGGCGTACCTGATAGGGCAAATACCCCAGCATGATGTCATCGTGATGCGGCGCGGTGTGCAGAAAGATTTCGTTTTTCACCGGTTTGAGGGCTTGTTCAATTCTGTTCTTGTAGTCGGCCTCCAGTTCTTTGATGACATCATCCAGTTTGCCATCGAGCCTTTTCAGAAAGAGAGGGCCGGATCGGTGGGCTTTTACATCCTCCTGCGAGAGCTGAGAAAGACATTTGCGCCGCTGCAGCGCAGTGTCAGTCAGAAGCACAGCCTGGTCAAAATATTCGAGGTTTTGTTTGCGTTCCAGTTCGATGTGGCGCCGCTCTTTGAGTAGCTTGGCCGCACCCTTCGTGATATAAAAGGCTGCATTGTCCAGCTCTTGCAGGATCGAGGCCGGCACTTTGTTGCTCTTCTCCGATTCGATGGCAGACTTGATGACCTCAGCTTTGGCCTCACCGGCTGCGATGATTATGGCGGTGGTGTGCGGAGAATAGATAATGGTTTGCAAGCCAATGGTGATAACGAGACGATTGCGTGAGATTTCAATACCCCCGAGGTCTGTAGCAGCCGCAGCCTGGGTTTCATAATTGGTCTCACACAGACGTGTGGTCGAGTAATGGTCTGAGCCGCGCACGTTGAAGCCAATATGACCATCCGGTCCGATCCCACCCAGGAAGAATCCGATGCCGCCCAACTCACGAATCTTTTCTTCATAATTGGTGGCGAACTGGTCAACGCGCTCAAGCAGCCGCTTTTGACGCGCCTCCATGCTGTTTTTCGGAGGATTTGTCCGCAGCCGCAAATCTACGATGTGATTCGGCCAGACATCGTCCAGTCGCTCGCCTTCAGCTAATCCGATTTCATTGCAGTTGATCAGCAGCGCTTTATTGATATCAAGTCCGAAGCCGTCAATGTAATATTTGTTGACATAGTGGTAAAAACTGTTGTGCTGCCAGGAGTTTATCGGATAGAATTCATCGATCTGCACGAAGTGGAAACTGCTCATATCAGGCCGAACGCCGGGATCGATTTCATATTCCTCAAGGGTCGCACGCACTTCTTTGGTCGTCCAGTTGCGCAGCAGATATGTCACCCATTTGATGAAATGCTCCGGCGTCTTGCCTGTGGGCAACGAGATCGTCCAGCCTTGATTTTTCTGAGCCCATTCGATGAAGCGCAGCGCGGCAGTTTTTCCGAGCGCCGGAAAATGCTCTACGATGACGGTCTTTATTTTTTCGCTAGGAGGATAGAACGGCTTAGCCTGTGCACGTTCAAGCAGAATACGTTCTACCGCGGATGGTATTTTTTTCATGTCTTTCTTTGGCACTGATAATCACCCCTCTCGTTCATTGAGACCGAGCCGGACGCTCGGCAAGACTTCATCAGCAGACGCGCCCGACTGTTCAAGCCACCAATGTCGACGCGCCGAGAATAGCAGCTTCTCCGTCCTTCATTTTGGAATGAATGATGCGGATTTTGCCGCGAAACACCGGCATCAAACTTTCCTCGAAATATGTGCGGAGCGGCGCAAACAGTTGCTCGCCCATATTCGCTACGCCGCCCATAAAAATAAAGGCCTGTGGATCCAGGCAGACCACAACGTCAGCCAGTTTGCGCGCGAGAATCCGGACCGTAAAATCCAGCACATCCAATGCGAGCGCGTCTTTTTGGGCGGCAGCTTCAGCAATTGCTTTGGCAGACAATTCGCTATAGCTAATATGTGCGAGTTCGCTGTCGTAGGGTCTTTGGCTGAGAAAGTACAAAACGGAACGGCGCAGCCCATTGGCCGACATATATGTTTCCAGGCAACCCAATCTACCGCAGCCGCATAGCCTGCCTTGTGGCTCCACGGTCAGGTGACCGAGCTCGCCGGCCAGACCGTTGCTGCCATTCAACAGTTCGCCGTTGATGACAATACCGCTGCCGAGTCCTGTCCCCAACGTGATAACGACAAATGTATTCAAATTTTTGGCCAGTCCATATCGCAGCTCACCAAGGGCAGCGGCGTTCGCATCATTGACGATCTTGACAGGACGATCAATATATTTCTTCAGCTCTCCCACGAGGTCAAATGTACCCCATTTCAGATTTGCCGGGCTTTCTATCGTTCCTTTCAGAAAGTTGACATTGGGCGCAGCGATACCCACGCCACGGCATCCGGCAGCATCACCAACCGCTGCACAAATATCTTTTATTTCACGCGCAAGGTTTTCAGCGTAGTCCGGGCCGCCTTTGTATTTATCAGTCCGAAAGTTGCGCTGTAGTTCAATCTTGCCGCCGGCAGATACCAGGCCGATTTTGGTGTTGGTACCGCCAATATCGACGCCAATCACGTGGTTGGATTTTATCATGTCTGAACCATAATTGTAAGTCACGCTATGATTTCGTTTCGGAGCTGATGGCCCGGACCAGGTAATTCCATGCGGTTTCACAGGGGGAATGGCTTATGATCTTGCTTGCGGTGTTCGGCAACTCAGTTGCGCTCTACCCAGCGACCATGCTGCTTTATCAAGCTTATAAGCCGCTCATCTGCCTCAGCTTCGGGGATGTTGCGCTGGACGCATTCCTTGCCGACAAATAGATTCACTTTCTTCGGTCCTGCCCCGACGTACCCGAAGTCCGCATCCGCCATTTCTCCCGGCCCATTGACGATACACCCCATGATCGCGATCTTGACTCCCTTGAGATGGTCCGTCTTGGACTTGATGCGCTCGGTGGTGGTTTGCAGGTTAAAAAGCGTGCGCCCGCACGAAGGGCAGGAGATGTAGTCCGTCCTGGAGATCCGCAATCGTGTCGCCTGCAGGATCGTATAGCTCAGAGCCAGCAGTTGTTTTGCTGGCAAAGGAGATTCAAGGTGAATGCTATCGCCAATGCCATCGCATAAGAGCGCCCCAATTTGTGAAGCTGCTTGCAACATCGCATCATCGGCGTCGTTGCCGGTTCGATAGCACAGCGCGATGGGCAGATTTGCTTGCAGTGCATCCAGCCGTCCGGCAAGAAAACGATACGCATGCACGATCGAGAATCGCCCAAAATCCGGCGACAGTGAAAACATGACGTTCCAAAAGTCCGCGCCCTCACACATCCTGAGCACCATGCGTACAGATTCATCGATGGCTGAAAATTCACGTTTGCCCGGCGCCATACAAGACGCGTCAGGTGCGAGCCGCAATTCGAGCGTACATCCATGCCGGCCCGCTGCTGCGATAACCTCGTTCAATTTTTCCGGCTCGCTCAAGTCAGGAGAAACGACAAGACGTTCAGCATATTGTGCACAGGCTTCAGCCCATGCACCATTTAGCGGAACATGCACGGCTAACGGCACATGCAACCCTTGCTCTGCCGCAGACTCCCGCAAGGTCCTGAGCGCTCCGAGCTTCTCGTGTGAATCCACGCAGATGTGAACGACTTCCACAGGGTTATCGTGCTTTCGACCGTTTTCCGAAATCAGGTTCAGAGCGCCGTTCAGCGGCCGGCCGAGCGTGGCAGCCATCTCTGTCAGAGCAACGCGGGTGTTTTCTACGGCTGAAGTCAATGACAGCTCAACGCGGGGCGGATTATCGCCGCCGAGGCCATAGTAAACATGATCGACCTCGAGGGTGGGGCGACGATTGTACTCAAAAGGGTCGGGGGATGAAATATAGTCCCGTCTGGCCGTTCTGGTATCCTGGCGCGGTGACGCCTCAAAGCCAGGTGATCTGTTGAATTTCTCAGCCAGGCAGAACGCAACCGGCACTTCTTTCACGGCATCCTCTGTCAGGGATACGCGAATGGTGTCACCGATGCCATCTTCCAGCAAACCACCGATCCCAACTGCTGATTTAACTCTGCCTTCCATGCCATCGCCGGCCTCGGTTACGCCCAGATGAAATGGATAGTCCATGCCCAGCTCGTCCATGCGGGCCGCCAGCAAACGGTAGGCTTGAATAGCAACCAGAGGATTGGACGATTTCATGGAAAGGATGAGGTCATGGTAGTCATGTTTCTGACAGATATGCACAAATTCAAGCGCCGATTCGACCATGCCTTCCGCCGTGTCGCCATAGCGGTTCATGATACGGTCTGAGAGCGAGCCATGATTGGTACCGATGCGCATGGCGCGTCCCAGAGATTTGCATTTCAGCACCAGTGGTTTAAACCGCTGCTCGATGCGCTCAAGCTCGCGGCTATACTCATCGTCGGTATATTCCCGCTGTTCGAACCGCTTCTTGTCCGCATAATTGCCGGGATTGATGCGCACTTTCTCGACATAGTCTGCTGCAATGAGGGCTGCATTGGGCGTAAAATGGATGTCAGCAACGAGTGGCACGGAAACGCCCCGGGCCAACAATTCGCTCTTGATATTCTTGAGGTTTTCCGCCTCTTTGATGGAGGGCGCCGTAATGCGTACAATCTCACAGCCGGCTTCCACAAGCTGAATCGTCTCTGCCACGGTGGCTGGCGTATCCATCGTGTCTGATATCGTCATGGATTGTATGCGGATGGGATTGTCTCCACCAACCCCCACGTCGCCGATTCTTACCTCCCTGGTCTTACGGCGTTGATATTGCAGAATATCCGAACAGTACTTCATACTTCGTAGAATTGTCAATGCCTTAATGAGATCTTTGCGTCTCTTTCAAATACGAGTTCTCCCCCAATGAATGTCTTCAATACTTTGATATCAAACAAACGCGCCTCAGGTTCCGTCATCAAATCGCGGTCGAGCACAACCAGGTCAGCATATTTACCGGGCTCGATGGAACCGATCTGATCTTCCATAAACGCAGCCTTCGCCCCCCATATTGTTAGCGACTTTAGCGCTTCGGCCCGCGTCATACGATATTCCGGATACCAGCCTGCAGCGCTAAAGCCGGTGGTATCTTTGCGCACAACGGCAGCATAGTACTCTATCATGGGATTGCCTTCTTCCACGGGCGCATCGGAACCGCCGGGGATAAAATTGCCCTGGTCGATGAATTTGCGCCAGGCATAGGCCTCAGCCATTCGGTCCTGGCCAAGACGGCGAACCGCAAAGTGCAAGTCACCGATGGCATGGCTTGGCTGCATACTTGGAATCACCCCAAGCTCTTGAAAACGTGGAATATCGTCCAAATGTACGATCTGTGCATGTTCGATGCGGAATCTGGGCGCCGGTACCGCTCGCTCGCTTTCCGGCGCCGCTTCGAAAGCCCTTTCAAACAGATCGAGCACATTGCGATTGGCCCGATCTCCGATGGCATGAATCGCCATCTGAATACCGTTCTCCAGCGCGGTTTTGATGGTCGGGTAAATTTCTTCGTCCTTGTAGATCAGGAGCCCATCCGTATCAGCATCACTGTAGGGCTCCAGCAAGGCCGCGCCGCGCGAACCGAGCGCCCCGTCCTGTGAAATTTTGATACCGCGTACGGTAAGTTTATCGCCATACAGGCCAATCTCAGGACCTTTTTGCAGCAGTCGTTCGCTATCTTCGCTGGGTCCGCGTATATACGCATACATCCTGACGTTAAGCTGGTCTTGCTCATACAGCTTCTTATAGATATTGATGGTATGAAAATCAGTGCCCATATCATGAACTTGCGTCACGCCATAGGCGCAGGCAACTTGATCGGCCATCCCGGCGTACTGGCTGACTTTTTCAAAAGTCGTGTCCGACGGCACATGCTGGCTAACGATGCTCATAGCTTTGTCGAGCAACAGCCCGTTTACGCGCCCGCGGTCATCGTGTAGAATCTCGCCGCCCTGTGGGTTTGCAGTTTCTTCCGTGATACCGGCTATCTGCAGAGCGCGGCTATTGACAACAATGGCATGGCCATCTGCACGCGTCAACATCACAGGATGTTTGGGCGCGACTTTATCGAGGTCCCAGCGTGTCGGAAATTGTTTGGAAGGCCAGTCCTCTTCGATCCAACCGCGGCCTGTGATCCATTCGCCCTCAGGCGTCTCGGCGACACGTTGCGCCACCTTGTCAAGGAACGTCTGCAGAGATTGGGTACCGTCCAGATCGAGGTGGTATTCACGTTTACCCACACCGATGAAGTGGTAATGGCTATCGATAAATCCCGGAATCAGGACCTTGCCTTCAAGATCGATAATTCGGGTGTTACTTCCAACATAACCGTCGATTTCCTGGTTCGTGCCGACTGCCAGCACTTTGTCGCCGGCGATCGCTACTGCCTCTGCCAGGCTCATATCCGCGTCAACGGTGTAGACGACGCCGTTTCTTAAAACCAAATCCGCCTGTTTCCCGGAACAACCTGATATTGCCATAATAACCACGACAGAACACATTAGCTGCACAACATGGAGGCTATATTTCATTATCCGCTCCCTCAAAGTGCACTTCATTTCCTGAGCTGAATTATTCCCAAAACGGCAAAAGCCGCATTAGATACCCCTCTACACTTTTTTTTAAAGTGCAAAAGTAAACAGCATAAATTTGCCTTTTCAGGCCTGTGTTGAATCATCAGCGATTGCAAGCAACATACTTAAAAAACAATTCCAGATCAAGGGGAAAACGTTAGAGTCGGTCGGCGGCGGCCCGGATAAAATCATTGCTTTTCATGACGCATTTCCATAGTTTTCAGTCACTTTACATCGCGCTTTATGGAGTATCCGTCCGGACGAATGAATATGGTTAACTTAAAAAGCATTCTTAAGCCGCAGTTCATACAAACCTGGATCGCGGACTGGAAAGAGCACGGATTTAAGCAATTTGTAAAACAAAGGGGCTTGAAGGTGGTGATTGTCATATTCATTTTCTATCTGGTCCGGGATTCGTTGCTCTATCTGCTGCTGCCCTATTTAGCGGCACGAGGCTTGTTGGGCTGTTGATCCGGATAACTGAAGGGAACTGAGTATGCCACAAACCCGAGTAGCCGTAATCGCCGGCGCCAGAACTCCGTTCGTCAAGGCCAGCACCGTATTCAAAAACTATTCTGCCCTCGACCTGGCGAATCATTCTGTAAACGGTCTTCTCAAGCTACACGATTTCGACCCGAACCGGGTCGACGAGCTGGTTTACGGGATCGTCATCTTTGATCCGAGAATTCCCAACATCGCTCGTGAGGTGGTTTTCAGCACCGGGTTGCCCGCCGGGGTGCGGGCGCACACGGTTTCGAACAATTGCATCACAGGCATCCACGCCATCACCGCGATTTATGATGCCATCGTCTCAGGTCGCACCCAAGTTGGCATCGCAGGCGGCGTCGAATCCATGTCCAACCCACCCATCTTGTTCAGCAAGGATTTCACCCGCATCTTGATGGATGCCAACGCCGCAAAATCCACAGGGCAACGTCTGAGCCGTCTGCTCAAAATCAGACCGTGGCATTTCAAGCCTAACTTTCCCAGCATTGCCGAGCCTTCCACGGGCTTAACCATGGGCGAACATGCTGAGATCATGGCAAAGGAATGGCAAATTCCACGCGAAGAGCAGGACGAAATCGCTTTTCGCAGCCACAACAATGCGAACGCGGCCACGGAGGATGGCAGGCTGACGGCAGAAATATATCCGCTCGAAGGCATTAAGCAGGACAGCATCATTCGGGCAGATACTTCAGTAGAAAAACTCGCCAGGCTCAAACCCGTCTTCGACCGCAGTGATACGGGAACCATCTCCGCGGGCAATTCCAGCCCCTTGACCGACGGCGCTTCGGCCGTGCTCCTTATGTCCGAAGAGCGCGCAAAACAAGAGAAACGCGAGCCGCTGGCGTATATCAAAGATTTTGAATACGCAGCCATCGACCCCGGTGACGGACTGCTTATGGCGCCGTGCATAGCCGTGCCACGCTTGCTGGAACGCACTGGTCTGTCGCTTTCTGACATGGATATCGTGGAAATGCACGAAGCGTTTGGCGCCCAAATAGCGTGCAATTTGCGAGCCTGGGAGCAAGGCTGGAAGGAAAAGGCCATCGGCAAAGTCGAAGTAGAAAAGCTCAACCCGCTGGGCAGCTCGATCGCGGTCGGACATCCGTTCGCGGCCACGGGCGGCCGAATTATTACAACGCTTGCCAACGAGCTAAAGAGAAGAGATGGGAAATATGGCCTGGTGAGCATCTGTGCGGCCGGCGCCATGGCGGCTGCTATGATCCTGGAGAGATGAGATCGAAACTGAGCGGGTCTCGGCCCGGGGAAGACAAGTATCAGATAATAAAGAGTTTCTTTAAGGCTTCGCGAGCTGCGTATTGTTCAGCACGCTTCTTGCTGTTGGCTGTCCCCACACCCATCACATCATCCTGAATCTTCACTTCGATGGTAAAGATTCGTTCGTGGTCCGGTCCCTCCACTGCTTGCACATGATAATAGGGCGCGCCCAGATTCCGGCTTTGCGAGTATTCGAGCAGCATACTCTTGAAATTGGTATGCAGCTCGTCCCTGATGATGTCGTCGAAGGTACACAGAATTTTTTCCTCGATGAAAAGACGAGCTTGCTCGAGGCCGCCGTCAAGATAGATGGCGCCGATTATCGCTTCCATAGCATCCGAGTTAATGGATGCGCGGCTGCGCCCGCCTGATTTCACTTCCGCATCGCTCAGCAGAAAAAAGCGGCCGAGCTTCATTGCCCGAGCAATTTTTGCCAGAATGCGACGGCTCACCACCAATGATTTCATATTGGTGAGCTCACCTTCTTCTTTGTTCGGATATTTGTGGTATAGAAATTCAATGACTACGAGGCCAAGAACAGCATCTCCGAGAAGCTCAAGTCGTTCGTTGGAGAATATGCGGTGTTCTTGAGTGATAGGCAGGAAAGAGCGATGTTTCAGAGCCTGAACAAAAAGCTCTTCATTTTTGAAATCATATCCAAGCGTCTCTTTCAGGGCAGTGAAGTCGATATCGTGTTGATTCTCTTTCTCATGACCAAAGAGACGCTTGAAAGGAAGCCTGAACAAGTTGAGCATACCACGAAGCGGCGAATGTTGTTGAACGAAGGCACTAATCTGCAAGTTTCTTCACGATAATTGATACGTTGTGTCCCCCGAAACCAAATGAGTTGGATAGCGCGGCTCTCACTTGCCTTTTTGTCGACTCATTTGGTGTATAGTTTAGGTCGCATTCCGGATCAGGCGTCACCTGGTTGATTGTCGGGTGGACGGCGTCCGTGTACACGGACATAGCCGAGGCTATGAACTCCACGCCCCCGGAAGCGCCGAGCAGATGACCAAGCATGGACTTTGTCGAATTGATGTTGAGCTTGTGAGCATGCTGTCCAAAAACCGTTTTGATGGCTTTTGTTTCAGCGATGTCGCCATGTGCCGTCGAGGTTCCATGCGTGTTGACATAATCGATATCCTCCGGATTCAAGCCCGCATGCTTCAGTGCCAGGCGCATCGCCGCGGTGGCGCCCTGACCCTCAGGCGCAGGTGCGGTTATATGGTGTGCATCAGCGGTGTATCCGATGCCCGCAACTTCTCCGTAAATCCGCGCACCACGACTGCGCGCGTGCTCGAGACTCTCCAGGATGACCATGCCGGCGCCTTCACCCATCACAAATCCATCCCGGTCCTTGTCAAACGGCCGACTCGCCTTTTCAGGGGCCTCATTTCTGGTAGAAAGCGCCTTCATGGCGTTAAATCCGCCCACGCCCAGTTGCGTGATACACGCCTCGGCGCCGCCCGTTATCATCACGTCAGCATCGCCCCGCCGGATGTTGTGAAACGCCTCGCCCAGAGCGTGAGAACTGGAAGCGCATGCAGAAACGGTGGTGAAGTTCGGTCCGTTCAGGCCGTATCGAATAGAAATGTAGCCCGGCGCGATATCGGAGATCATCATGGGAATAAAAAACGGGCTGATCCGACGCGGACCGCGCTCGATGAGTACGCGCGTTTGGTCTTCAAAGGTCGTCATGCCGCCAATGCCGGAGCCTGTAATGACACCGACACGGTCTTTCTGCTCCGTCTCAAAGTCAATACCGGCATCCGTAACCGCCGAAGCAGTCGCTGCAATGGCGTATTGCGTAAACAAATCCATCCGGCGTGAGTCCTTGCGGTCAAGATAATTCTCCGGATCGAAATCCTGTATCTCACCGGCAAACTTGGTGGCAAAGTCAGTGGTGTCAAATCGTGAGATCATTTTCACACCGCTTTTGCCGGCCAGCAAGTTATTCCAAAAGGTCTGGAGGTCGTGGCCGACAGCGGATACCACGCCCATGCCGGTGACGACCACGCGTCTCAATTGCAAGCTGTTAGGCATAAAACACTTTGTCTATTTGTCTTTGAATGATATCCGATTACTCTGAACTCGCGTGCTCTTCGATATAGGCCACAGCGTCAGACACCTTTGAGATCTTTTCAGCGTCTTCATCGGGAATTTCAATATTAAACTCCTCTTCAAACGCCATCACCAATTCGACTGTATCCAGGGAATCGGCGCCCAAATCATCGATGAAGCTCGCCTCCGGTTTCACTTCGCCCTCATCCACACCCAACTGATCTACAATGATTTGTTTGACCTTATCTGCTACTGACATTATTATGCCCTCCTGTGATTGTGGAATGATAAAACGCTTAGATATATGTCACAACTACATTACCATACCGCCGTCAACGTGCAACACCTGACCCGTGATGTAACGCGAATCATCTGATGCGAAGAATGCGACGGCTGCCGCCACTTCCTCAGGCTCACCTATTCTGCCGAGGGGGATACTTCCACCGAGGCCACTTTTCACATCATCCGGCAGATTGTCTGTCATGTCGGTGGAGATAAATCCCGGAGCGATAGCATTGACCTGAATATTACGCGGCGCCAGCTCGCGGGCCACAGACTTTGTCAGGCCGATAACACCGGCTTTGGAAGCACAATAGTTCGCTTGTCCGGCATTTCCGGTTACACCAACCACTGAAGTGATATTAATGATTTTTCCTTGCCGCTGCTTCATGAGTGTTTTCGTTGCAGCGCGTATACAATTAAACACTCCTTTTAAATTGACATCGAGCACTTCATCCCACTGTTCCTGATTCATGCGAACGAGCAGGTTGTCTCTGGTTATTCCGGCATTGTTCACCAGAATATCAAATTTGCCAAACTTGTCCAGCGTTGCCTTGACGATCGCTTCCGCATCGCCAAACTCGGCGACATTAGCAGCCAGTGGCAGAGCCTGACGCCCTGCCTTCTCAACATCCGTCGCCACGCTGCGTGCGTGCTCCACGCGCGTGGCCGTCACCACGACGTCTGCCCCATCATTGGCGAGACGCAGCGCGATGGCCTTGCCAATACCACGCGAGGCGCCCGTGACAACAGCAACTTTGTCAGATAAAATAGCCATCCGCGAACCTCAACTCGATTCCAGGGACTGGGTACTATTAATTGTATAGCCGTTCACATCTCGGTTGATTCGCTTCAGCAACCCCGTTAAAACGGACCCGGGGCCGATTTCATAGAAATCGGCGGCGCCATCTGAAACCATATTCTCGACTATCTCTACCCATCGCACCGGGCTGGTCAACTGCCTCAGCAAGAGCTCACGAATTTCATCCGGTTGCGAGACCGGCTTTGCAGTTACATTTGAATAGACCGGTATAGTCGCTGCCCGAATATTCGCCTGTAATAGTCCCTGGCGAAAACCGTCATGAGCGTGCTCCATCAGGGGAGAATGAAATGCACCCCCCACCACGAGCGGCACAACCCGCTTAGCGCCCGCGTCTTTGGCAAGCTGCATCGCCTTTTCAACGCCAGCGACGGAGCCGGAAATAACGATTTGTATGGGCGAATTATAGTTGGCGACCTGCACCACGCCCTCGGCAGAGGCTGCTTCGCAAACGCGATTCAGCCTGTCGGCATCGAGACCCATGATGGCAGCCATGGTTCCTTTGTTGACCTCCCCGGCTTGCTGCATTAATTCAGCGCGCAACTTGACAAGCCGCAAGCCATCCTCCAGTGTCAACGCCTCTGCGGCATAAAGCGCTGAGTATTCGCCAAGGCTGTGGCCGGCAGCCATGTCAACCTGAATATCTCTGCTCCGAAAAAGTTCAAACAGCGCTACGCTATGGATGAAAATCGCAGGCTGTGTCACACGGGTTTGTTTCAATTCCTCTTCCGGGCCCTCAAAACAGATTTTGGCGAGGTCAAAACCAAGAGTGTCGTGTGCCGTATCAAACAGTTGCCGCACGTGGTCGAAATCCTCGTAAAGGTCTTTCGCCATGCCGACAAATTGCGAGCCCTGACCTGGAAAAATAAACGCTATTTTGTTGTTGCCTGGCACCATACCCAAAATAATCTGAGAGATAAGATCAATGATTACGAGTCTCAGGAAGCGAGATTAGACCTGTCCTGATAAAGCAGACCCGATGAGGAAAGTCGTCGCTATTATCAATTCGGAAAGCGGCAGATTTACCGTGGCAACGTCTCATATTAAGCTACAACCTCACTGCTGCCGAGCCCCACGTAAACCCGCCGCCAAAGGCAACCATTACGATCAAGTCGCCTTTCTTGGCTATGCCTTTTTGCCTGGCCTCAACCAGCGCAACAGGGATGGAGGCTGCCGAGGTATTGCCATATTCCTGTAAGTTGATGAAGACCTTTTCGGGCGGTAGTTTCATTTTTCTTGCGGTTGCATCGATGATTCTTTTGTTTGCCTGATGCGGAATCAACAAATCAACCTGATCAGAAGACAACCCGGTTTTTTCAAGAATATGCACGGCCGCATCGCCCATTGCGGTCACGGCGGCTTTGAATACTTCAGGGCCTTGCATCTTAATATTAAGCAGATTTTCGTTGAGAGCTACTTCGGGCGGATATTTGGTACCGCCTCCCGGCATACACAGCAAGTGTGCCAGCCGGCCGTCAGTCTTGATGAACGTTCCGAGGATGCCGCGGCCATCATCTGCGGCCGGGCCAACCACCACTGCGCCCGCCGCATCCCCGAATAGTACGCAGGTAGAACGGTCAGTCCAATCTACGATACGCGTCAGCACCTCGCAGCCTATGACCAGTACGTTTTTGCTCCTATTTGAGACGATGAAGCTGTCGGCAATACTCAAGCCAAAAATGAACCCGGAACATGCCGCCTGGATGTCAAATGCTGCTGCATTGATAGCGCCGATTTTGTCCTGAACAAAACAAGCGCTGGAGGGAAAAGTCAAGTCACCGGTAACCGTTGCAACAACGATAGTATCTATGTCGGCCGCTGACAATCCCGATTCCTGCAATGCTTTCCTTGCTGCTTCTGCACACAAATCGGAATTGTGCGTCTTGTCGTCGACAATATGCCGGACTTTGATTCCGGTGCGCTCTGTGATCCATTCATCGCTGGTATCTACCATTTTTTCGAGATCCTGGTTGGTCAGGGTCTTTTCCGGAATCGCGACTCCGGCGCCAAGGATGACAGAGCTTATCTTATTTTGCATGCTTCTTCTCCCTCATACCGATTAGTTCACGGCTGATCTTTTCATTCACCTTTTGACGAATCATGGCGCTCGCTTCGGTCACTGCGTTTCTGATCGCTCTTGGAGTTGAACTTCCGTGACAGATGACACAGGTGCCATTAACCCCGAGCAGCGGCGCCCCACCGTATTCTTCGTAATCATAGATTCTGCGCAAACGTTCAAAAGTCGGCCGGAGAAGGAAGGCCCCAACATTGGAAAAAATCTTCTTTCCAATCTTTCTTTTCAGCGTCTTTGAATAAACCCCGTTGAAACTCTCGGCGAATTTAAGCACGACGTTGCCGACAAAACCATCACAAACTATTACATCAACTTCACCACCCATAACATCCCTTCCCTCAACGTTGCCAACAAATTCTACTTTGCTTTGTGACAACAACTCATAAGCCTGCCGTGTTGACTCGCCACCTTTGGACTTTTCGTGTCCGATATTGAGCAGAGCAACTCTTGGTTTATCCAGACCCTGAACATATTCCATATAAATGTTGCCCATAATACCAAACTGAAGCAGGTCGAAAGCCTTACAATCGAGATTCGCACCGACATCGATTAAAAAAGTGCAGCCTTGTTCATGTGGTACAAGGGAGCCGATGGCAGGACGTCGTACACCAGCAATTCTACCCAGGCTCAACAGTGCCGATGCCATCGCAGCACCCGTATGGCCCGCACTCACAACAGCATCAACCTCACCCTTCTTATGAATGTCCATGGCCACCACAATTGATGCGTCCTTCTTTTGCTTCAATGCGGCCATGGCAGATTCGCCCATCTCAACCCATTGCGATGCATGAACTATGTGTATCGGAAGTTCTTGAATTCTAAAATGGCGGGAAAGATATGTCTTGATGACCGCCTCATCCCCCACGAAAACCACCTCATATTCTCCTTTCCCGGCTCGAGCAGCCTCAACTCCTCCATGGATAATGGCTTCGGGGGCATAGTCGCCACCCATGGCATCGATAGCGATCCTCATTCACCACTCCTTGACACTCCCGCAAAACTGAGCATCTGCGTACACACCACCCGGCGACTCAGGCTTCTTTTGGAATGAATATGGATCTGCCTTTGTAATATCCGCAGTTTGGGCATGCTCGATGAGGCAACATGGGCTGATGGCAATGAGAACACTCCGCTACATTGGGAGCAGTCAATTTCCAGTGTGTCCGTCTCTTTCTTCCCCTTGACTTTGACAGTTTTCTTTTTGGTAACGCCAAAGTTATTCTCCTATGTTGAACGGTTCAGCTATTGCTGACTTTCACTAAAAAGGTCTTTTAATCCTTGCCAGCGCAAATCCATTGTTTCTTTACGACATTGACAGCTTTCTTTGTTCAGGTTTGTGCCACATTGGTCACACAATCCCTGGCAGTCGGCAGCGCATTTGAATCGTAATGGCAAAGATAATAAAATGCACTCACGCAAGCCTTCGGCTAAATTGATGGTTTGGCTGCCTCTGCCAATGAGGCGCACCGTCTCGTCATCATCAAGCGCCTCTTGTTCAGAAGTATACACCAACGTGTATTGTTCCCTCAGAACATCAGTAAAACCGTCAAGACAACTGTCACACGTTAAGGCAACGGTAGTCCTGACGTCTGAGCTTACGATAATATTCTGATCCCCTTTGTCCACCACGCTCTTTACAGCCACTGTTTTTAATGTGTAGTGGTCGCCGGTTAGTGACAATTCGTTCAGGTCCGCATCAAATTCGAAATTGTTGAGGCCGCGATTTAGCGCCTGAATGTTTATTTTCATGACTGAACTCTCTCCGTAAACAAGCAAGAAACTTCAATTTAATTAAACTAATATCAAGAGTCAAGCAAAAATCCCCTGGCGAAGAAGCTATTGACTCTCCACCAATTCTTTCTCGGAAAAGAAAAAGGCAATTTCGATTTTAGCATTCTCGACCGAATCAGAGCCGTGCACAATATTATTCTGCTTACTCTCAGCGAATTCCTTCCTTATTGTGCCATCATCGGCCTCGGCGGGGTCTGTGGCGCCGATGAGCTTTCTGAACTCTGTAACCGCATTTTCCTTCTCCAGCACCATGGGAATGGCCTGTGCTGAGCTCATAAACTCCACCAAATCGGCGAAGAAGGGGCGTTCTTTATGAACCGCATAAAACGAGCCGGCGGTATTTTGGGTGAGCTTAACGCTTTTCAGTGCCACAATCTTGAAACCACTATTTTCAATTCTGTCTATGACTTTTCCTGTGAGATTTCTGGTGGTACAATCGGGTTTAAGAATCGCCAGGGTACGCTCCACTTGATAAACTCCTTTCTGCTAAGTTTGTCTTATTCATGAATTAACTTTTTGCCTGATGCACGCTTATTCGCAGACTACGCTCAGCCTATGACAACGCGGTCTGCAAGGTCGCGCCGATCTGGGCCGGGCTTTCGGCCACGTGTACACCGGCCTGGCGCAGTGTTGCGATTTTCTCGTCCGCTGTTCCTTCGCTTCCGGAGATAATCGCGCCGGCGTGACCCATGCGGCGTCCGGGAGGCGCTGTTCGTCCGGCAATGAATGCCGCAACAGGTTTCTTAAAATTATCTTTGATGTATGCTGCAGCTTCCTGTTCAGCAGTACCGCCGATTTCACCAATCAGCACCACCGCATCGGTGCCATCATCGTCGTTAAAAAGCTTGAGCGCGTCTGTGAAGGTGGTGCCGATAACCGGATCGCCGCCGATACCGATGCAGGTTGATTGACCGATTCCGAGGTCGGTGAGCTGCTTGACGGCCTCATAGGTGAGCGTTCCACTGCGCGAAATCAACCCCACGTTCCCCGGCTTGTGGATAAATCCGGGCATGATCCCAACTTTGCACTTACCCGGCGAGATAGCTCCCGGACAGTTTGGACCGATGAGTCTGGTATTGCGGGCGTCGAGATAATGATACACTTTCACCATATCCAGCGCCGGAATGCCCTCTGTTATGCAGACCACCAACGCAACACCGGCATCTGCAGATTCCATGATGGCGTCGGCCGCAAAGGGAGGTGGTACAAAAATGGCGGAAACATTCGCTCCCTGCTTTTCGACCGCTTCAGCTACGGTATTGTAGATCGGAACCTTGTCATCAAAATTCTGGCCCCCTTTGCCGGGCGTTACACCAGCGACGATTCGAGTACCGTACTCTATCATCTGTCGGGAGTGGAACGTACCCTCTCCGCCGGTAATGCCTTGCACAACGAGTCTGGTATTTTCATCAACTAAAATGCTCAATTTTTGTCTCCCTAATTTTTCGTATCCAAAATCTCATACGAATTCTGCGATCAGTCTTACTTGCTGACCGCGGCGGCTACTTTTTCGGCAGCTTCCTGAAATGTTCTGCCAACCTCGAATGAAATGTCTGACTGTTCCAGCAATTGCGCCGCCTCCTCGGCGTTCGTGCCTTCAAGACGCACGACGACCGGGACCTTGATGTCAATCTTGGTAGCCGCTTCGATAACGCCGCGTGCAACGCGATCGCAGCGCACGATTCCGCCAAAGATGTTGATAAGGATGGCTTTGACGCTTTCGTCCGAAAGAATGATCCGAAAACCATTTTGTACTGTTTCCGCGCTGGCGCCGCCTCCCACATCCAGGAAATTGGCCGGTTCGGAGCCGGCGAGTTTTATCATGTCCATGGTTGCCATGGCCAGGCCAGCGCCATTGACCATACAGCCGACGTCGCCATCCAACTTGATATAATTCAGATCATACTTTGACGCTTCTACTTCCAAAGGCTCTTCTTCGTGGACATCGCGCATCTCAATGAAATCCTGATGTCTGAACAGAGCGTTGTCATCAAAATTGATCTTGGCATCGAGAGCGAGCACCTGACCCTCCTTTGTCACAACCAGCGGATTGATTTCGGCCAGAGAACAATCCGATTCTTCATAGGCCCTGTACAGAGCCATGAAGAACTTGATCGCATTTTTGATCTGGCTGCCCTCAAGTCCGAGGCCAAATGCCAGCTTGCGGGCTTGAAACGGTTGCAGTCCAACGGCAGGATCGATGTACTCCTTGAGTATTTTTTCTGGTGTTTCCGCTGCTACTTTCTCGATTTCAACGCCGCCTTCGGTGCTGGCCATAAACACCAGCTCGCTGCGGCCGCGGTCCAGCACAATGCCGAGGTAAAGCTCACGTTCAATATCCAAGCCTTCTTCGATGAGGACTTTGCTCACCTTTTTGCCCTGGGGGCCGGTCTGATGAGTGACGAGATTCATGCCGAGCATCTCACTCGCTATCTTCTCCGCCTCTTCCGCATTTCTGGCCAGCTTGACGCCGCCACCCTTTCCACGCCCGCCAGCATGAATTTGCGCCTTGACGACGACTGTGCCGCCTAAGTCCGCTGCATACTTTCTTGCATCAGCCGGGTTTGTAGCCAAGAATCCCCGTGGAACCTCAACCCCAAACCGTCTGAGAACATCCTTCGCTTGATACTCATGAATCTTCAATTTACGCCTCCAATCATACTTTGGTAGGTTACGTCCACCGTCTAAGGAGACACAATCATGTCATCCGTTTGGACGATTCTCGTGCCGGTTTTTCCCTGAACTGCCTCCTGCATCTTATCGATCGAAGTAATCATGACTGCGCCGCCGCCGGCTTCGATGAAATTGACCGCCGCCTGCACCTTTGGTCCCATACTGCCCTTCGGGAATTGTCCTTCAGCCATGTATTTCTTGGCGTCAGAGACCGTGAGGCGATCCAACTTGATTTCATTTTTCTGGCGATAGTTCAGGGCTACCTGTTCAACTCCAGTGACAATAAACAATTCATCGGCGTCAATATCGCGCGCCAAAATTGCAGAGGCCAGGTCCTTATCCACCACACCATCGACGCCCTCCAGCCGGCCATCAAACTCGCGGCAAACCGGGATTCCCCCGCCGCCGGTACAGATTAGAACGGCGCCGTTGTGCACAAGCTGCCGGATGACTTCTTTCTCAACGATTTCTAATGGCATCGGTGATGGCACAACACGACGGAAACCTCTGCCGGGATCCTGCTTGACCACCCAGCCGCGATTTCGGACGACGCTTTGCACCTCGTCTTCCTTAATGATGGGCCCAACAAATTTAGATGGATCGAGAATGGATGGATCATCTTTTTCCACAACGACCTGGGTCAGCACGGTCACAACCTGGCGTTCGATGCCAGCATGTTTCAACTTGTTTTGCAGCGACTGTTGAATCATGTAGCCCATGCCTCCCTGCAAATCGGCAACGATCACACCGAGCGGCAACGGCGGCACGAAATGGCGCGTTTCTTCAACACGAATGAGCGCATTGCCAACCTGAGGTCCATTACCGTGCGTAATAGCAACGCGATAGCCTTTCCGAATCAGCTCCAGGACACCGTCCAGACTCCTGCGCGTGTTGGCAAACTGCTGAGTTATGTTGCCTTCTTCAAACTCACGCGTGATTGCATTGCCGCCGAGTGCTACGACTGCAATCTTTCCTTTACTCATGCAAACTTCTTCCCCCGGTCATCTACTGCAAATTCTTGAGAACATCGCTCAGATCCGGCTTGCCTATCTCCTGTAACTCATAGGTCACCCGCACTGCCGGCTTGTTTATCTTGATCAGCTTGCGCAGGTCAATCGGTGTTCCAATGATGACCGCATCGCAATCGACGCTATTGATGGTCTCTTCCAGATCTCTGGTTTGCTGCTCGCCGTAGCCCATGGCAGGCAAGAGTGTGCCGATGCCGGGATAGGCGGCGAATGTATCCTTCAGAGAGCCTTTCAGAAACGGCCTCGGATCGACTATTTCAGACGCGCCAAACCTTTGTGCTGCCACAACCGCTGCGCCGATTTTCATCTCTCCGTGCGTCAGCGTTGGTCCGTCCTCAACCGCCAGGACGCGTTTACCCCGAACTACGGACCGATCTTCGATAAAGATTGGTGAGGCAGCATCTACCACTGTGGCGCCAGGATTCACTGTTTCTATATTCGTTCGCACTGTCTGAATGTCGTCCGCACCGGCGCTGGTCTGCTTGTTAATGACAACGGCATCCGCCATACGCAGATTCGTTTCCCCCGGGTAATAACGCACTTCGTGGCCGGGCCGGAGCGGGTCCGCAACCACAATATGCAAGTCAGGTTTGAAGAACGGCGTATCGTTGTTGCCACCATCCCAGATAACAACATCTGCCTCTTTTTCAGCGTTATTCAGTATTTCCTGGTAATCGATTCCGGCATAAACAACAGACCCCATCGCCAGATGGGGTTCGTATTCTTCACGCTCTTCAATTGTGCAGTGATGTTTGTCCAGGTCCTCGAAGGTCGCAAACCTTTGACATTTTTGTTCGACAAGATCGCCATAAGGCATCGGATGGCGTACAACCACGAGTTGCTTTCCCATTTCGCGAAGAATGTTCGCCACTCTGCGGGTGGTCTGACTTTTACCACAGCCCGTGCGAACCGCACAGATGGCTACCACAGGTTTTGAGCTCTGAAGCATTGTTTGGTGTAGATTAGGCAGAACAAATGCTGCGCCGGCAGCATTGATCAGGGCTGCCTTATTCATAATATACTGATACGAAACATCGCTGTAGGAGAATACGACTTCGTCGACTTCATGCTCTTTGATCAGAGACACCAGACGGTTCTCATGGTAGATTGGAATGCCCTCAGTATAAAGCTCGCCTGCAAGCTCAGCCGGATAGACTCTACCGTCTATGTCGGGGATTTGCGTTGCAGTAAACGCGACCACCTTATAGTCGGCGTCGCCACGGTAAATAGTATTAAAATTATGAAAGTCACGCCCTGCAGCCCCCATGATAACAACTTTCCTTTGCGGCATATTGCCTCCAGCTTAAATTCACATGTTCATGCTTGCAAAAACGACAGGAATATAGCATAATTAGACAGGATTTGCAAGGTTTTTCAAGCCAACCAAATCGCGTGATTCTACTCCACCCAGCCCGCCACACAAGGTTGTGATAGTGTAAGAATTACCCTGTGTCAGGGAACAACGAAGATTCGCAATAAATGATTCTAATCGTTAAAAACTGTTGCCAGACTGTTTTATTTTGGAACAAAGTGTACTATTTTCGATCAACTGAATGATTTCAAACCGTATAAAAACTTAACACCGTCGGAAAAAGGCGCGTGGTTTTTATCCAAAAGAAATGTTATTGTCGCAGGGTTCATTTTTGTCCAAGATTATTAACTTCATGAAACAACGAAAGATAGGGCAAATGCCCGCAAAGGCAAGATTGCAAAACAATCACCAGTGTTGCCACAGAGACACAGATACTCCCGATCTGGCACAGATGTTGCGAAAAGAAACAATGAATTCGAAAGGACTTGACTTCACTTAGACATCATGATGTAACACCTGTGCCAATCATCGGGGTCGCCGGGCTCTAAAGACCAACAGGGAAGGACTTAGAGACACTGTGCACCCAGACAATCGACAACGAATCCCGGTGGGTGGCCAGTTTTCACGTTGGCTCAATTTTGTTCCCCAGCTAAGAAGCGTTATTAAAAATCTTTGGAGGATCAACCATGGATAAGGTGGAAAGAAAGAACATCATTCTATTTGACAGATCGATGCTTAACGGTGGGCAGGCTCTTGACGAGGTTCTCGAAAAAGACGGCTTCGCACCCACACATTACGATAGTTTGCGCAATGCATTGGAGATCACGATGACTGAAAAGCCAACAGTCGTGGTCATTGATATGGACGAATTTGGGGAAAAAGCGTGGTCAACATGCCTTGAGCTCAAGGATGATATCGGAACGCGCAAAGTAGGTATCGTCCTGCTCTCATCCAACAGCGATGATATGTTGAAAATTAAAGGTTTTGAGATGGGTGCCGATGACTTTGTCACCAAGCCTTACAATAAAAGGGAATTGGCGGCAAGAATCAAAGCCATTACACGTAGACTCTCTGCCACGGAAGGCAAGCGGATAAAAGTCAAGGATATCGAGATCAATTTGGATGAGCACCGAGTAAGTAAGGCAGGGAAGCCTATTGACTTGACTTACATCCAGTTTAAGCTCCTTTACCTGCTGGCCTCGCGCCGCATGAACGTATTCTCGAGAAAGGAAATTCTTGAGAAAGTATGGGGCAAGAAAGTCTACGTAACAAATCGAACAGTGGATGTTCATATCAAGAGGCTGCGTGAGAAGTTGGGTGAATACAAGTACCCATCTCAATATATTGAAACCATACATGGTACAGGATACCGTTTCCTCTGATACCTCATTTTTTCCTCCCTCCGGGCCCCTGGCTGTGACGGCTGGGGGCTTTTTTATTTGGCTGACCTTACTCGCTGGTCAGGCGCCTCGCGGCTGATTTCATATCAAATGCTGCGAAGCGTCCGTGAACTTACATTCAGTGAGCGCGGGCATTGTCCGGAAAAGCCTTTCCGAGGATAACACATAGGTACGATTTGTAATTCTTCTTTGCTGAGTGGACGAAGAAAAGCGGAGAGATACTCATTTTTTCAAGCCGCCGGGTGGTCTTGCGGAGACACTCACAGAGGGAAACGACAGCGGAGAGAGAGGTCATTTATCTTGCTATTGGCGACACGCAGGCATGATCGCTTACTGCCTGTTTATGAAATGGATATGCGCACTATCGCCTTCAGAGTAGTCGCCGGCGAGTCCCATGACGCCACGACCTCTGGAGGTCTCCACAACCAGAAACTCAACCGGGTTGGAAGTAGCGCAATAGATCTCGCGAATCTCTGGGACAGTCTTCAATGCTTTCATCGCCGGCATAGTCTCGGAGGCGTCAACCATCAGGACGAAGGTTTGGCCGGCCCCGATGCACTCAGCATTCTTGACAGCCAGATTGATCAAGGCATCATCCGTTCCGGATGACTTCACTGAAACCGCTGTGTGGTTAAAAGCAAGACCAAATTTAATATCCGGGGAGGTCTCCACGAGCGCTGTATGGATGCTATCAATCGTCCGCTCATGCTTCGATTGGCCAACGACGAGATTGTGAGCATGGGGATTTTCGACTTGAATTGTGAGGAAAGGCATGATGTATCTCCACGCTAACGCAAATGAGTAACTTAAGGATGTCACCAGGAAAAAGGAGGAATTACAACCAAATCAGTTTACAAAATGACGGGCGAAATGTCAACAGATAAATGGAACCGCGGGACAAAACAGGCGGGAGACAAAAATGCCTGCAGCACCACAGATTAGAGCACTGCAGGCGATATAACCTGAAAAACCGTACTATCTTTTTTCGGCAATGCGTGCAGCTTTGCCTCTCAAGCCACGAAGGTAATAGAGTTTGGCACGACGTACTTTGCCAGAGCGTAATTTTTCTATCTTTTCTATTCCGGGTGAGTTCACGGGAAAGATACGCTCAACGCCAATACCGTTGGAAATCTTGCGCACGGTAAAGGTCGCGTTCATACCGCTGCCTTTTTTCTTAATCACAACGCCTTCAAAGACCTGAATTCGCTCTTTATCGCCCTCTTTGACCTTGGTATGAACCGCGAGGGTATCTCCGGCCGCAAACTCAGGCATTTCAGTTTTCAACCCCCCGGCAACAAGCGCATCCACTTTATTCATCTATTCACCTCCATTAATACTTAAAGTTCTTCATCGTTTTTTTGTTATTTACGCAATAGATCTTCTCTGCGGTCAATCGTCCGTTCGAAAGATTTTTCTCTCCTCCACCTCTCGATTTCTGCGTGATGCCCAGACAGCAAAACATCAGGGACCCGCAATCCTCGATAATTCTCCGGTCTCGTATAATGCGGACAATCAAGCAATCCGTTTTCGAATGAGTCCGAACTTGCCGAATCGAAATCACCAATGGCGCCAGGCAGCAGGCGTACGACCGTATCGATAACCACTGCAGCGGCGAGCTCCCCTCCCGTGAGAATGTAATCGCCAATTGATATCTCCTCATCTACAAGGTGCTCCCGCACCCGCTCATCCACACCTTTGTAGTGGCCACACAAAAATATCAAGTTATTCTCTTGCGCCAGAGATTTCGCTTTTTGCTGCGTATACGGCTGTCCCTGAGGCGTCATAAGCAAGACTTTGGATTGCCCGAGTTTGTGTTCATCCTTAATAAATTCGATGGCCCTGAAAAAAGGCTCGGGCTTAAGAACCATGCCCGGGCCGCCGCCATAAGGATAGTCATCAACCTGACGGTGTTTGTTGTTGGCAAAGTCCCGCAGGTCAACAATCTCTATGCTGACCAACCCCTTCTCTTGTGCCCGATGTATAATACTTTCACGAAACGGGCCATCCAAAAGCCCTGGCAATGCCGTAACAACAAAGACGTTCATTTACAAATCAAGTAGTCCTTCAAGTGGGCTAATTATTATCTCTTCGTTTTCCCAATCCAATTCTTTCACAACGTCTCTAATCATCGGAATGAGTCGCTCTTTTTCATTGTGCCTGACAATCAAAACATTGTTCGCCGGCAACTCCAGCACCTCAACCACTTCTCCGAGAATTTC
>CAZVSL010000026.1:0-2830 GCA_964629935.1 uncultured Calditrichaceae bacterium
TTTTGAGAAAACTCGGAGTCGTTAGCCAGACTCACGACGTAGCGCAGGCTGGCATCCATATCGGGGTCAAAAGCAGAATGCCAGGTCAGTTGGTCGGCCGCTGCACCCCATACAGGCGCAAGCAAAGTCGGCGCCCCGGGCGGAGCATTCACCGCCATCGCCATACTTATGGTCAACAGCGTATCTCCCGGCGTATTGCTGACAATCCGTAACTCCGCCTGCTTGCTGCCGGGCGACTGCGGACAGGCTTGCAGCGTGACGTCCCGGCTGCCGCCTGCACTGAGCGAGAACGGCATGGCGATTTCTTCGAGCAGGAACTCAGCGGCATCCTTGCCTTGCAAATTCATCTCACTCACTTGCAAACTGGCGCCGCCTTCGTTGAGCACTGTCAGCAACAACGGCTCGTGGGTTCCCGGATTCAGGATGCCAAAATCATGGTGACGAGGTTCGACGGCGATCTCCGGCGCAGCAAACCCGCCGCCGGAGTTGGGCTCACCCGGCGTGCCGCCAACGCTGGCGCTCGCCTGCCAGCTTTCCGGCTTGCTATTGTCGCGCGTCACGTCGACAAGCTCCAGCGACGGGCCGCCGCCGTTCGGCGCTGACGGCCACGGCGTGCTCGTGCCGTATTCCACAACATCCACAGTCAAACCGCTGGCATCGATTATTTCGACCAGCTCGCCGGTGTTGACCAGATTGCCGGAGGTCCATTCAATGCTGCCGTCATAAGATGCACGGTTCCTGGCGATGATGAGAAATCCTTCTGCGGGCAACACATCGCCACGCTCAAAGGTGTAGACAATGCCGGCTGCGAAGGAAAATCCCGCCAAATCGATCTCCTGATCCGAGGTGTTGGCCAGCTCGAGGAATTCGAAGTCGTTGTCGTTACCTTGCGCAGTACTGGGATTGTAATGCAGCTCGTTGATAACCACGATTCCGGCAAATGGTGACGCAGCAGAAAGGATGCCCGTTCCGTTGAGCGCGACCACCACCTGGACCTCGTCGGGATCATTGGAAGTAATGGTAAGCTCAGCGGTTTTCATGCCTTCGCTGACAGGAGAAAATCGCACGGTGATCTGCTGGCTCTCACCCGTTGCCAGCGGGAAAGGGGCGTCGCCAGCGGTGATGGCAAACTCGCCCGCCTGCTGGCCACTGATCTCCGAACCGTCAACCTGAAGCGTCTGTGCGCCAAAATTGCTGACGGTGAGCGCCAACTCGCTGCTGCTGTTTACTTCGACCTCGCCGTGGTTTAATGTAAGGGGGGTGACGGAAATGTCCGGTTCCTGCACGTCGCTTCTGGAGTTGGCTGCACCGGGTGTGCCGCCAGTCGACAAACTCGCCTGCCAACTTGCAGCCACACCATTGTCGAAGGTGGGATCGCGTAATTCCAGCGACGGCCCGTCGCCGTTAGGCTGCGACGGCCAGGGCGCACCATTGTCATAATCTACCGAATCCACCAGGGCGCCATTGGCGTCGAGCAGCTTGATCAGCTCGCCCGTGTTGACGAGATTGCCGGAGGTCCATTGCAGGCTGTTGGGATAAGAGCTGGAATCACTAGCGAGTACAAGAAAACCACCGGCAGCCAGAGTGTCGCCGGATTGAAACGTGTGCATGATGCCGGCCGAGAAACTAAAGCCTGTCAGAGCAATGGTGGAGTCAGTTGTGTTGTGCAGCTCCAGAAACTCGAAGTTACGGTCCGGTCCCTGGGAGGTGGCGGGATTGTAATGAATCTCATTGATGATGACCAGGCCATCGAAAGGCGAACGGTCGCTTGCAACGCCTCCGGCGCCTGCCAGCGGGATGCTAACTGTCTGTTCATCGGGATCATTGCTTATCACCCGAAGCTCCGCCTGTTTCATACCTCCTGTTGTTGGTGAAAATTTCAACCTGACCTCATGAGTCTGCCCGGCAAAAACCGTAAATGGCGCGCTGCCTGTGACAATTTGCCAATCCAGACTGTCCGGGCCGGCCAGGACGGTGCTGCTGACTTCAAGCAGGCCGAGACTATCATTGCTCACGGTTAGCGTTCTTTCCAGACTGGCGCCCAACTGCACCACGCCAAAATCGAGACTTGCGGGCGAGATGCGAATATCCGCTGCAGCATCGGGTCTGGCCTGGCCGTCGCCGCGCATGCCGACGCCAAAGCGTTCCTCGTCCGGATCATTGCTGTAAAAGCGCACCTGCCCACGCAGCACACCGACAGTATCCGGCCTGAAGATAGCTGTAAACTGCTTGCTTTCGCCGGGCTCCAAGTCGAATGCCATCAGGCCTTCGACCAATTCGTACTGCTCAGGATTCGAGCCGCCGATAGTCATCCGGTCGACGACGAGTTTCGCATTGCCGTCGTTGCGCACCGTAAATTGCTTCTGCTCTTGCTCGCCGATGTCGACCAGTCCGAATCGAAGATTGCGCGGCGGACCGGTGATGTCGGGAGCGCGACCTTTTCCTGTGAGGCTTACTTCAACGGGATCTTCGTCCGGGTCGTTGCTGCGGATGCGCAAGATAGCCTGTTTATCGCCGGTGGAAGTGGGATTAAAACAAACCTGTACATTGCGTTCCTCTCCCGCAGCAAGTGTGAATGGCGCAGCGCCTTTCGTGATGAACCACTGGTCTGCATCCCGGCCGGCGACCACTGTCGAGTCAACCACAAGCTCGGCATCACCCTCATTCTTAATCGTAATGTTGATATCCAGCTCTTTGTTAACATTTAGGTCGCCAAAATCAAGGCTGGTGGGATCGACTGCGATATCAGGGTCTGCCGGCGCAACATTTCTCTCCCCCGGCGTCGGCGGAATCGCGATGTATGTGGCCGTGTTGCGGGCGCCGCCGGAAC
>CAZVSL010000026.1:2930-23464 GCA_964629935.1 uncultured Calditrichaceae bacterium
GCGTGTCATTGGGAAAGTCGCTGGCAGCGCCAAAGTAAAGCGCTACCGCATCCGCGCCGTTTTGCAAGCTGGCGTTTGCGATGACTTTGTCGACATTCGCGACTGCCGCACTGCCGACGACAAAGAAGCCGTCGCCATCCGTCTGCTCGCCGTCGAGGGCGAAAGCTGCGTAAGAGGCGTCATCGGCGCCGTTGAAGAGGACGAGCACCAACCCGTCGAGACTGGTATTGCCCGAACCGCCGTCAAACAGCTCGACGAACTCCCGGTCGTCTGTGCCCGGAGAATCGGAATCGATCTCATTGATGATCACAGAGGTTGTGGGCAACGGCACGATTTCCGTGCTTTCGCTGGCTGCATTGTCGCTATCATCGGGATCATCGGTGTCGCTTTCCACAACAACCTTGTTGCTGACCGTGCCGGTCGCAGCGGTGGCAACAACAATGGTGATTCCCACGCTTTCGCCATTGCCAAGGTCGCCCACTTCGGCCACGACGATGCCGCCGGACTCAGCAATCGTGCCTTGTTCACTATCTGCTGAGACAAAGGTCACTGCGCCTGGCAGGGTGTCGGCGACAACCACATTCTCAGCCTCGTCCGGCCCGCTGTTGGTCACAGTTAGGGTGTAGGTGATATCATCACCGGCAAAAGCAGGATCCACATCATCAGTCTTAGCGACCGAAAGATTGGCCTCTGGCGGAGGTTCGACGTTGATTGCGCCCGGCGTCGGCGGAATCGCGATGTATGTGGCCGTGTTGCGGGCGCCGCCGGAACCGTTGGGAATGCGCTGAAGGGAGTGCTCATCCTTGTTGCCGGCGCCGTTTTCATTGCGCTGCGGCTGGCCGGAATTCAGCAGCACAAGCAAACCGCTGGCATCCGCGTCATCGGTGTCATACACAACCGCATCGATCAACCGATTCGTGGTGACCGGCGTGTCATTGGGAAAGTCGCTGGCAGCGCCAAAGTAAAGCGCTACCGCATCCGCTCCGTTTTGCAAGCTACTATTGCTGATGGTAAGATCGACATTGGACACAGCGCTGTCGCCGAGCACGAAGAAACCATCGGAATTTGTCTGCCTGCCGTCCAGATCAAAAGCTGCGTACGAGGCATCGCTGCTGCCATTGAACAGCACCACGACCATGCCGTTCAGACTGGTGTTGCCAAAGCCGCCATCATAAAGCTCGATGAATTCAAGCTCGTCGTTGCCGGGCGTATCTGAGTCAATTTCGTTGATGATAACCTGCGCTTGCAGGATAAAGGGAAACAACAACAATGTTCCAAGCACCAGGAGCTGAGATAGGATGCGCATGACGTCCTCCCTACTTTTGCGGATACTTTTTGTTTAACCCAAATTGAGCGATTCATGCAAGGGAATCTTCACCAATGGGTTTGTATGAAGGGTGTTCACGCTTTAGCGTGCAATTCCCGCCGCCCGGGCAAGCTGAAGCTTGAACACCGAACCACCCCGCACAAGAGAATCGCTCGATTCAGGTTTAAATTCTTTCTGGCCCCGGAGACTACAGCCAGGCATCGTCATGCTCGAGTTACTGCGACGGATACTACTGTCGGTCTGAGTATAGAGATGTGGAGAACACAGGTGGCAACGCAAATCCCCCGAGCGAGCCGATTATTAAAACTATACAACATAAGCCTGAATCAGCAGAATTGCAAGCAATGATTTGCGGGGGCAACCTTCTGACAAAATCTGTTGCTGAAGGCTGTTTTCTTGATTTTGATACCTTGACTGCATATATTTGCAGTGGCGCAGCAAAAAATCATTGGAGATGCAGACAATCAACAAGGCTTCACGACTTGCCTCACAACGCAGCCGGGACTTGTATCAAGAACACAAAGGCAAGTTCATGAAATGAATACTTCAGGCTAACAGGACTTATTCTATTTAGGATTTCTTTTCACTCTCTTCGTCCAAACCCATGCCATGGTCCCAGAAATCAGAATTCAATCCTGCAACGAGGCGCCGGTGAATCCGGATGGCCACTACGTGCTGTACTGGATGGTCGCCTACCGCAGACCGAGCTGGAATTTTAGCCTCGAGCGCGCCGTAGAATGGGCCATGCAGCTCAACAAACCGTTAGTCATTTTCGAAGCGCTGCGCTGCGGCCATCAGTGGGCAAGCGACCGTCTCTTTCAGTTCGTTATCGAGGGCATGGCTGACAACGCGCGCAACATGGTTGAGAGCAAAGCGCTTTATTATACCTATATCGAGCCGAGGCCCGGCGCTGGCAGCGGCCTGCTGGCTGCCATGGCGCAACATGCCTGCGTGGTCGTAACCGATGATTTCCCGAGCTTCTTCCTGCCCAGAATGCTGGCCGCAGCCGTGCGCAGATTAAAGGTTCGCATAGAGAAAGTCGATTCAAACGGCCTGCTTCCCATGCGCGCCGCGGACCAGGTATATAAGCGTGCGGTGGATTTCCGGCGATTTCTGCAACGCGTCCTGCCTTTCCATCTTGGGGAGATGGTCAATCCCGACCCCCTGGCAGGTTACACTTTGCCAAAACTCGAGCGATTGCCGGCAGAGATTGAAGACGCCTGGCCGAATGCAGCGCGCGACCTGTTACAACCCGGCTATATTTCTCTCACACGGTATGACATTGACCATTCGGTGAAGCCGATAACGATTTCCGGCGGCGCGAACGCAGCTCGCAAACGGCTGCACGCTTTCCTGGACCAACATCTCGCAGTCTATGCGGAAGAACGCAATGAACCGGAGAAAAACGCCACCAGCGGACTGTCGCCCTATTTGCATTTCGGTCATATTTCAGCACACGAAGTTTTTGCACAACTCGCTGATCGTGAGCAGTGGACGCTGAACGACATCCACGCCAAAGCAACCGGCAGCAAATCCGGTTGGTGGGGTATGAGCAAGTCTGCAGAAGCACTCCTGGATCAGCTTGTCACGTGGCGAGAGCTGGGGTTCAATTTCTGCTGGCAGCGGGACGACTACGACCGGTACGAATCCCTGCCGGGTTGGGCCCAAAAAACGCTGGCGGAACATGCAGATGATCCGCGCGAACATATCTATTCGCTCGAAGAATTCGAAACTGCCCGCACCCATGATCCCATTTGGAATGCAGCACAAATTCAACTCGTAACTGAGGGCCGAATTCACGGTTATCTCAGAATGCTCTGGGGCAAGAAGATAATCGAATGGACGCCGTCGCCACAGATTGCGCTGGAGGTCATGATCGAGCTCAACAACAAATATGCTATCGATGGCCGAAATCCGAACTCCTATTCCGGCATCTTCTGGACTTTGGGACGCTATGACAGGCCCTGGGGCCCCGAACGCCCGATCTTTGGAAAAGTGCGCTACATGAGCTCCAAACAAGCAGCACGCAAATTCAAGCTTAAGAAATACATAGAAAAATATAATTCACTTCAGACTCAGCTTTTTGATTGAGCATAGATATCCAAAAGGAGGGAGTTGCCACATGAAGGTGCTTATATCGGGTGCAACAGGACTTATCGGTAAGAGCCTGGAGCCGCAGTTGCGCAAAGCAGGGCACGACGTCAACCGTCTTGTGCGTACCAGGGGTAGCAAGGCGTGCTGCGATTTCTACTGGGACCCGTACGCAGGCGAAATCGACATGGCGGCTCTTGAGGGCGTCCAGGGCGTCATCCATCTCTCGGGGGAGAATATCGCCGGGCGCTGGACCAAAAGCAAAAAGCAGAGAATCCTGGAAAGCCGCACCAAAACCACGAGCTTTCTGAGCAAGAAGATTTCGGATTTGGAAGAGCCGCCGAAGGTGATGGTATCCGCTTCAGCCATCGGCTATTATGGCGATCGCGGCAACGATCACCTGACTGAGAAAAGCAAGTTTGGCAAGGGCTTTCTCGCTGATGTCGTACGCCAATGGGAAGCAGCCACGGCGCCGGCTGCGGTCAACAAAATCCGGGTTGTAAACTTGCGTCTTGGCGTGGTTCTCAGCAAGAAAGGCGGAGCACTTTCCGCCATGCTGCCGATTTTCAAGCTCGGCGGTGGCGGCATCGTCGGCAGCGGTGAGCAGATTTGGAGCTGGGTTAGCCTTGAAGATGTGGTGCGCGCATTTGAATTTGCGCTCACCAACGACGCCCTCGAAGGCCCGGCAAACGTGGTTGCTCCCAATCCGGTTACAAATCGTGAATTCACAAAAACTCTGGGCGAGGTGCTGTCTCGCCCCACAATCCTGCCGCTGCCGGCCTTTGCAGCAAAAGTAGTGCTGGGAGAAATGGCCGACCATTTGCTGCTTGCCAGCGCAAAAGTTGAGGCCGCCAAACTGAAAGCAGCAGGGTTTCAATTCAAACATGAAGAGTTGGAGCCTCTGCTGCATAAACTTTTGGCTGACTCAGAACCAGAAAAGAAGCAAGAAACAAACAGGGATGTCTCGCCGGAAAAAGTGGACCAGAAGTCCGACTGAATGCGCCCCACAACCTGATCATCGTGCCGCAAACCGGAGCGCCAATTTCCGGTTTGCGAATTGTGGTTTACGGCTACACCACGCCTGAAAAGTTTACGCAGTTGCCACAAAAGCATCAACTTATTGACAAACTTCAGTTTCAATCTAAACCTGCCGTCATTTGGCTAGGGCCAGGCAGTCAAGTCTTGATATCCTTCGATAAGCTCATGACAGGTCTTTTTGGCAATACTTAAACTTAAAATCACAAAACCGCTTCCCGGCAAGACTTTAGTCATTGGAACAATAATGCAGATTCAAAGCGCAACCAAATCTGAGGCCGTCATCAGAATTGTTGAATTCGATGAGGTCGAAGCAAATTCGCTCTCGGGTGATATCGACTGTCAGGGTGAACCTTGCTATGCTAGTGAGACCGCTATTATCAGCGGCGTCAATTCGCGCATGTCGAGACGGCAACTCAGCGATCTGTCCGACTTGTTCCGCGATCTTTCCTGCAAACGGTTGTTCATATTCGGCGATCTGCTTGATTCGGCCAGCGCTTCGGGTCTGCCACCGCAACACAGACACATCCTGGCACTACTACGCAACAAATTTGCACAAACACCAGACTTGAAGGTAGTCTGGCTCAGAAGCGGGAAAGATGCCCTGAAAGCTCAGTCACTCGCTGGTTTGCCCGTAACGGTGACCAGGGAATATATTTTGCAATGGCATGAACAGCGCTTGCTTTTCATACGCCAGCAAGCGGACGCCAGCACAGATAACGGCCGCCGGATTCGCAACGACGAACATGGCCGGAAAGACGCGCGCCACACTCTGGCCGTGGTATTAGGACAGCAAACCGGCATTGGCGCCTGGCTGAGACAACGATCGCATTCCTATATCAACCATGCCCGCCTCAGACGCCGGCATGCCGCCAACTATGCTCGTCGCAAAGGCGCGACGACCGTCATAAGCGACGTTGAGCTTGATGACAATGCCACATTCGAGGCCGGCGTGTCTTTCGTCAACGTCGCCGCCGCCGATTCACCGCATCTGCTCTATTTGACCCGCAATCATGATATAAAAATCCACGCACCCGCCGGTTAAGTGACGTAAACAAATGCTTGCTTTTCACGCGCCGCTTTCTTACCTTTTTGGCGCAATTAACTTCAGTTCGTCACGCCGTGCCGCCCCTTTTACAGGTTTGCCCATCCTGATCTAAGATTCATGCAACCAAGGCAGGACATGTTCAACTTTCACAACTTCGGCCTGTATTGTGCGCTGTTATTGACAGCGTTTCTGATTAACGCCACAATGTCTCACGGCAAGAACGCCATCTCCTCGCCCCGGCAAATTGTTCCTGGTGTGGAGCAGAGCGCCTCCACGCTTCGAATCAATGCCAACAGAATTGTCATCAAGCTGCGTCAGAACAAGTCGCGCATGATGAATTCTCAGATCGATGCCATTCTTTCTGATTTCGCCGCAGACCAGGCAATCACACGGATAAAGCCTGTTGTTGCCGCCCGGGTAAAATCAAGCCGGCAACAACCGAAAATCATCAACCTGGACTTCGGTCTGAGGCGCACTTACTATGTCGAGGTGGCCGGCAATCAAAATCCGGTGAATCTGGTCAGAAAACTGCAATCACATCCCCAAGTTGAGTATGCAGAACCCCTGTATCAACATCGTTTGTATGTTGAGCCCAACGACCCCAAGTTTGTAGAACAGAGTTATTTTGGCGCGATCAAAGCCGAGCAGGCATGGGAAGTAGTCAAAGGTACGTCTGACAGCATTGTGATAGCCATCGTCGATGGCGGCAGCGATATCCACCATCCTGATCTTGCCGACAATGTCTGGGTCAATCGCGATGAAATTCCCGGCAACAAAATCGATGACGATGGCAACGGCTTTGTCGATGACATAAATGGCTGGAATTTTCAATTCAACCGGCCGGATCCTACCGGCGCCGGCGGCACGCCATTCAGCGCCGACCATGGCACAAATACGGCCGGCATTGCTTGCGCCGTCACGGACAACGGTGTGGGTGTGGCTGGTACAAGCTGGAATGCCAGGCTCATGGCTATCAATGCTGCCGATGATCAGGATGACGGATTTGTCAAGTTCGGTTACGAGGGAATTTTGTATGCGGCGCAAAACGGCGCAGATGTTATAAATCTGAGCTGGGGACGGTCTGGCGCGGCGTCACAATTCGAGCAGGAAGTTATCGCGTTTGCGCAGTCCCGTGGCTGCGCTGTGGTTGCCGCTGCCGGCAATGACGGCATCGAGGCGGCACACTATCCGGCCTCCTACGCCGGCGTGTTGTCGGTCACGGCAACGGCAACGGATAGCAATGATGTTGTGGCTGGTTTTTCCAATTTTGGCAACACTATTGATGTGGCAGCGCCCGGTGTGGGCATCCTAAGCACTTTGGATGCAGGCAGGTATGGGACGATGGGCGGCGGCACCTCATTTTCCAGCCCCATGGCTGCCGGCGTCGTCGCCCTGGTCATGACATTGCATCCGGACTGGCTGGGTATTCAGGCCAGCGAGCAGGTGCGTGTGACCGCTGACAATATCGATGACAAAAACAGCCTGCGCTTTGCCGGCAAACTCGGACGCGGGCGCATCAATGCGGCACGCGCGGTGCAGGATTTCACCTCGCCGGCCATTCGAATCTCTGACTTCAGTCTCTTCGATTCCGGCGGCGATGGCTTCATTCATCCGGGCGACACCGTTGAAGTGGCGATCCGTTTCATCAACTATCTCGCCGGCATCGATGCCGTTGACGTCTTCCTGCGCAGCCACACCCCTCTTGTAGTTCTTCAAGACAGTGAGGGTCAGATTTCAAATTTGGGCACAATGCAGACAAACAACGCAGCCGTGAGGATGTCATTTGTTGTCAGAGAACAAGCATCCGAGGGAGAACGCCTCGACTTTTTTGTCGATCTCAAAGGCGACCTCTACCAGGACCGTGATTTCTTCAGTGTTTATGTGCAACCGACTTTTACGGAAGTCAACGTCAACAACATCAGGACCACTTTTACCAGTGTGGGCAGAATTGGATTTGCAGACACCCAAAATCAGGAAGGCGGATTCGGGTTCGTCTTCAATAATAGCCCCAACCTCTTGTTCGAAGGCGCCATCATCGCGGGTACCGGGCCGCAAGCGGTCTCTAACGCAGCCCGTGATGTCATTAGTTCCGGACTATTCAGCGAAGATTTCTCAAGCGTCGATGGCAAGATTCCCGAAACACGCACACCGGGCATTTTGTCTGCTCAGGAAAGCTTTGCGATATTGGAAGACGACCAGGCTGATTCGGTGCTGGGGATAAGGATTGCGCAGCAAACCTTTGCAGAAGACCAGCCGCCTGACGATGATTTTGTGCTTGTGCAGTATACCGTGGAAAACACCAGCCAAACCAAACTGGACAATTTTCACTTCGGTTTGTTCTTTGATTGGGATATCGATGACTTCCGATTGAACTCCTGCCGTTACGTTGCTGCTGAAAGGCTGGGCTTTGTATGGCGAGATGATATGTATGTCGGCACGCGACTTCTGACCGACGGCAACTTACATTTTCGCATCCTGGATAATGCTCCAAGCGTGGTCGACTTGAATCTCAACGAGTTTTCTGATGCAGAGAAATGGCAAACCATCAGCGGCGGCATTCCCAGCCGTGAAAAACTCGACCGTGACGTGGCATACGTGATGGCGACGGGCCCTTTTTCACTGGCTCCGAATGAAACCGTGGAGATCGGGTTTGCGTTGCTGGCCGGGGAGAGCGAGACGGACATCAAAACAAACGCACAGGCGGCTTCGGACCTCTGGGATGCGCTGGTGGTAACCTCGGTGGCAAGGCAACCTGAAACCGCCACACCTGAGACGTTTGCTCTGCAACAGAACTATCCGAATCCATTCAATCCTGAAACCAGGATCCAATATACGATTGCACAAGCCGGTGAAGTTGAGTTATCTGTCTTCAATTTATTGGGCCAAAGAGTGGCGACGTTGGTTGACGGCGTACAGGAAAGCGGGTCTTATTCCGTTACCTGGAACGGCCTGGATGACCATGGCCGGCGCGTCGCCAGCGGAGTGTACGTGTATAGACTGGTTGCCGGAGAGCAGACGCTGACACGAAAAATGGTTATGCTGCGTTGATTCTTAGAAACAGGAATTCAAAGGTGGGGTTAAGCGAATGGTGGTAGATACAAAAGATCTTTTCATTATCTGGCAGGCCGGTCGCGGCTATAATCTCGAGCACATCTATCTTGATGCGGCCAGTGCTGAGCTGGCGCTAGTGACCTATTTTACCTCTCATCGGGTACAAACAGGGGAGGTCCGAATTGAGAGAATTAAGGGCAAGAGACTGGAGCATTGTTGCGAAATGTAGGCTCTCGCCAACGCCGCCAACATCCGGATAGAAACAAGAAAGCCCTGAAACTCAAAAGCTCCAGGGCTCATTCCATAAATCTTGCGCGCGTTTACCGCTGCTGTATCATCGCTTTTCTGTGTCGCTTCTTTGCCAGGTTCCTGGCAATTTTCTTCTTCTCACTCGGCTTGATGTAGAAGCTCGACCGCTTCACATCCTTGTGGATTCCGGCCCGCTGACATCTCTGCTTGAACCGCTTGAGCGCACGATCTATAGATTCGCCATCTCTTAACGTGACGACGACCAATGGCTTTCCCCCCTTTCGATGGGTTAATACGGAGAACCAGAATAGTAATTCTTGAAAATGGATTATAAAACTAACTGTCGAAAGCACGAAAAGTTTCGGTGCTCTCCCCAAAGCCCCCAATTAGTTAGTGTCTGGCCGAAAATGTCTCAACCGGTCATTCCCGCGGATTCCCCGCCTAAAACATGCGGGAAGCATGCCAGAATGACGAAATAAGTGAGTTTTCGGTCAGACACTAGTATCGGCTTTCGCCAGCAAGTCGCGTAAGAATCTCATAAATGTCACATTCACACATCGCTGGTCATGATGAACAGAGGCCGGCGTATGAATGTTTCGTACTTTGGCCGCAGACGCTCGACGTTGTAATATTTGCTGACGTCGATCATCTTCTTCGTCCCTGTGACCACATCGATGGGAACGGAGTCATAGCAGCCATTGTGCAGGCTCACCAATCTGCCATAGGTATTGGACAGAACCAAATCGAGCGCAATGTTGCCGTAGGCCATCGGCACGATCGAATCAATGGCATCCGGGTTGCCGCAGCGTACCAGGTAGCCGAGTCTCTGGTTGATGATGTTGATGCGTTGGCCATTGTTATACTTAGGCGAAACCTCCTTCAGACGCAATGACACGCGGTCGCCAATACCGCCGAGTTTGCGATGACCGTATTGGTCTTTTTCCTGACTTTCGAAGGACATGTCTGAGTCATCTCTCATCTTCGCGCCTTCAGAGACCAGCACCACCGCATAGTTGCTTGGATGCTGCCTGCGATCATGCGCCAGCAGATCCGTCAATCTTTCGATGTCAAAAGGATGCTCCGGAATAACACAGCGATCAGCAGCGCCGGCCATGGTAGGCAGCATGGCAGTATAGCCGGCATAGCGCCCAAAAACTTCGATCACGCAGAAACGCTCGTGCGAGCCTGCTGAGGTGCGCAGCGTGTGGGTCAGCTCGATGGTACGGGTAACGCAGGTGCTGAAACCGATGCAGTAGTCTGTGCCCGGCACATCATTATCCATGGTTTTTGGAATGGCTACCACCTTTACGCCTTCCTTGTGCAGGCGCTGAGCGTAGCTTAACGTATCGTCGCCTCCGATGGGAATCAAGAAATCAACACCGAGGATTTCGAGGTTCTTGAGTATGTCAGGCGTAATGTCGTTGACTTCGTCCTGGTACTTATCACGCAAATGTTCCGGCACGATGGCTTTCGGCAGATGACTGGGGCGTGTACGTGAGGTGTGCAGAAATGTGCCGCCGGTGCGGCCGGCGCGATCGACAATTTCCTCTGTCAATATCTGAATTTGGTTTCTGTTGTCAGCGTTTTTTTCGCGTTTGAAGTCGACCAGTCCTGCCCACCCGCGTCGTATTCCCAGGACTCTGTAGCCTTCTCTGAGTGCACGAAACGTGACGGCGCGAATAGCCGGATTCAGGCCGGGCACATCACCGCCGCCTGTCAGGATTGCTATGGTTCCTTTGTGGCTTGCCATGGTGTTCGTCCTCCTAATAGGATATCAGAAAATACCGCATGAAGCGGAGGTTAGGTTTTGAATACAAACCCTAAAACTTAGGAAAAATCGCGTCAAGTGCAAGAAAAAAGTCGGCCGCTGTCGAGTTGATTCGTATGGTCTGTGAATTATGCGGGCTATATAGCTGCAATCCGGATCTTTCCTTGATAGTCGGCCTGTGTTGTGTTTACTTATTTTAAACCTGAAGCCAGGAGATTACTATGTCTGGTGTCCGGTAGGAAGCCATGAGTCCTATGGTATGTCACTGGACCTGAAGGTGAGCGAATAAATGTATCTTCGAATCCTGCTCTATGCACTTGTGGCGTGCAGAAAGTCATTCTTTAATAAATCCCACGGAAAGCAATACGCTTAGCCAGCACAGAGCGGCTGCAATCCATCCAATTCTATCGAACGTCGCAACGAACGCGCGGTCGATTAGCAATTCAATCTGCCTCGCCTTCGCGGCGCCCACATGCGATGATGGCGTAGCTTCCGCAAGCTTTGCAGCTTCCTGTTGCAGCTCCTGCCTGATCTCCACAGACAACTGTAGCCGGGATGCCCTTGCTTCAACTTCTGCTCTGAAAGACACGAGCGCCACCGCTCCAAGTATGGCGATGGCTAAAACTCCGGCCGTTCTCGCCACAGTGTTGTTGATGCCGGAGGCCGTTCCGGCGCTGCGGTCAGGTACGGCAGCCATCACCGCTGTAGTCAACGGCGCCACGGTAAGCCCCATGCCAAGCCCGAGAGCAGCGACAGCCGGAAAAAAGCTCGCCCAGTAAGCTTGCGGGCCGTCTGTGAGGTCCGGCACGGTGAGCAAAAAGGCGCCTGACCCGGATATTAGCGGCCCGATGATAAGAAGCCCGCGCGCACCGATCCGGTCCGTCAGGGCGCCGGCCCAGTGCGACATGCTGGCGATTAGCAGAGCAAACGGCAGAATCGCTAACCCGGCTGCGTGCTCCGGATAACCCTGCACCTGCACCAAATTGAGCGGCAGAAAAAACAGAATTCCCGAAAGCGCCGCGTAGATCATGAGGGTTTGCATATTGGCAGCGCTGAACGTGTGCGACTTGAACAATTTCAGTGGCGCCATCGGATGCTCGCTGCGGTGTTCTATCCACAGGAAGGCTGCAAGCAGGAGACCGCCGTTTAATGGCAAAATAATCTTAAACAAAAGCTCACGCAAAGACACAGAATAAATCATGTCTCAAAGAGGCTTTTCCTATTTATGCAAGAACTTCAGACTTTAATCTTGAACCTTGTTGGTCCAGGTCCTATGTTTGAACTTCATGGCCAATATGCTCAAACAAATTGGCGTTCTGGGACTCTTCCTCATCATTTGCTTCACGGCCGCCGCCATTGGCGGGCTGTTTACCGCAACGTCTGTCGGGTCCTGGTACGAATCTCTCACAAAGCCCTCATGGAATCCACCAAACTGGGTCTTCGCACCGGTGTGGACCACGCTCTACATGATGATTGCCATAGCGGGCTGGCTGATCTGGCGCGAGCGAGGTTTTAAAGGTGCGAGATGGCCGCTCATGCTCTTTCTCACACAACTGCTACTCAATGTCGCCTGGTCCGGGCTGTTTTTCGGCTTGCAGAATCCGGGACTGGCGTTCGCGGAAATAGTGGTGCTGTGGCTGGCGATCCTGCTGACTACCATCTCCTTCTTCCGGATTGCGCTGCTGCCGGGTGTGTTGTTTTTGCCTTATCTCCTCTGGGTCACATTTGCAACGGTGTTGAATTTTGAAATCTGGCGTCTGGCGGTTGTTGCCAGATAGCAACCTCAGCTTGCGGCCTACCATCCCATCGTACCGGGTTCACCCTTAAATGGGCCGGCGATATCCTGCGTGATCCAGCCGCCGTAAAATCTCCCGGGTTGCGCTTCTACCTGCTCGCCATCGACATAGCAAGCGTCCATGGGGCGGGCATAAAATGCAACATAGCCTTTGATGCTGGCAAACCTCGCCGTCGGCTCAGGATAATACCACGCTGCTCTTTGCGCCACCTTCTCCCCTACTACGACATCATAGTATAAACCCTGGCCTTTCCATTCACAATAAGATGCGCCGTTTGCCTTGCGCAGGCTGGTGCTATCGATATCCTCCGGTGGTATGTAATAAACCGGCGGATGGCTGGTCTCCAGGACGCGTTTCGCGCGTGTGGTAGTCGCGATCTTGCGGCCGTTGAATATGATCTCGATCTTCTTGTCGCAATCCTCCAGCCGAGGTGGCCGGGGATAGTCCCACACTGATTCCTGTCCGGCTTTTGGTTTGACTCTTTTCGGTTGCATCACGATTCCTCACAATATTCTTGGTCTGATACATGATGATAGGGTCAGCAACCCGGAAAATCAAGACGTGACTGGCTTTGATGTGGATTAGCGCAGACTTTGCACGGTGTGAGCATTATTTTCAAGAACGCAAGCGCAGCTTTGCCGTTGAGCAGCAACCTTCTTAAATATGTTTAAGCCCTTGTTAAAATACTACTTAAATACCATTTCAACTTTTCTGGCAAGCATATTGCGTAGCGAGACTCACCAGAAATAAACAAATGCCAGTAATCCAAACACACAGTAAAAATCAGGCAAGGAGGTTTTATGTTGCGATTTCGAAATCAAGTCACTCTCATAATTGCATTTGCATTGACCGCGTTTATGGCAAGTTGCTCGGAGAATCCCGTTTCGTCCGGCGCAGACACCGGCAGTCTGACACTGAGCATAAAGGGGCTTGGCAGTGCCGGCCTGGCAAAGGGAGACATCAGCCTGGCGGCCAGCCAACAGATAACGGTTACAAGTGCGCATGTGGTCATCGAAAAGGTCGAGCTCGAAAACGAAGCCAACAGCTCGCTCGACTTCAAATTCGACCAGCCTTTCGTCCAGGACCTTACGGCCATTACGACCCTGCAGGAGCTGGAGACCATCGGGGCGCCGTTTGGCAGGTATGATGAAATCAAAGTGGAGATTGATGATCTGGATGCTGAAGACGGCGCCGTGTATACGCAGAATCCAGAGCTGCAGGACCTGAGCATCCGCATCGAGGGCTTCATCGATGGCGACCCGACGCAGGCTTTCACTTTCACCAGTGACATCGGCCTGGATGTTGAGCGCAAGTTCAATCCGCCGCTCGTGGTTGATGAAACCACGGCCAGCAAGAACATCGTCCTCGGACTTGATTTCAGCAGTTGGTTTGTAGACGGGGCCGGCAATTTTCTCGACCCGGCCGTAGCGGCGAACAGAGTCGCCATCGAGCGCAACATCAAGAACTCCGTTGAAGTGTTCGAAGATGACGACAAAGACGGTGAGCGCGATGATGATGCGGACGATGACGAGGATGACGACGAAGATGATGACGATAAGGTAGAAGAAGATGTCGAATTCAAGGCAACCATTTCTGCTCTGGGCGATGACTATCTGATGGCAAACGACAGGCAGATATTTGTAAACGAGGCCACAATCATTGTCGGAGATGATGAACAATCGCTGGCATTTTCGGACCTGGCGGTTGGCATGTTCGTGGAGGTGCATGCGGTATTTCAGTCGGACGGAAGCCTGTTAGCAACCAAGATAGAAGTTGAAGACTAATCCTGAAGCATCATCAAGGCCGGGGTGGAGTTGTAGCTCGCCCTGCTTTCCCCCACCAGCGTGGCACGGAGTTTTTCGTGTCACGCTTTTTTTTGGGGCTGCTCTGGCTCCCTGTAGCCATGGTTCGAGCTGCAGGCCGGATTCAGATTGCAATTTACAAAATTTTGCAATATTCTTATTGATATCATCTTGTTGCAAGCGGTGTTTGTTTTTGTAAGATTATTTGGCTTCACACATTTGTGCAACGAGGAGGGAAGAACCATGTTACTACACCACCGCTTCATCCGCACAGCAAAACAGTTCAGCAATAAGGTGGCCATCATAGATCGTACCACCGGGCGCCGGCTGACTTATTCGCAGACCTTGATCGCCTCGCTTATCCTGGCGGATAAATTCAAACGCTATCAGGAAGGCTATATCGGTGTCATGCTGCCGACCTCGGCCGGGGCGGCGCTTTCCGTGCTGGCTGCTTTGTTCAGCGACCGCACGCCGGTGATGCTCAACTATTCTACCGGTGCTGAGCAAAATGCGCTGTTCGCGCAAAGCAAATGCAATTTCGATACAATCATCACCTCACGCCAATTGCTCGAGAAAATTCAGTGTCGCGAAATCGATGGCATGGTGTTCATCGAAGACATCTTGCAGCAAGTTACCAGGATGGACAAAGCACGCGCTGCCGCCAAATCAAAACTGCCCGTGCCTATTTTATCGCGCCTGGTCGCGGGACGAAATCAGCATGAAGCCTCTGTGATTTTGTTCACCAGCGGCAGCGAAAAAGAGCCGAAAGCTGTGCAACTGAGCCACCGTAACATATTTGCAAACATCGAAGGATTTTCCGAGGCGCTCAACCTCGGCCCGGAAGAGCGTATGTTGGCGGTGCTGCCATATTTCCATGTCTTTGGTCTGACCACCAACCTGTGGACGCCGCTCTACCACGGCATGACCTTTATCACTTATGCTAATCCACTCGATTTCAAGACAGTGTCAACGGTCGTGCGTGAGGAAAAAGCCACAATGATGGTTGGTACGCCGGCGTTTTTCTGGGGATATTTGCAGAAGTCCGAGCCCGGCGATTTTGCCAGCGTCAAACTGGCGGTGGTGGGCGCAGACAAGTGTCCCCAAAAGCTACGCCAAGCATTTCGCGAAAAGCATGGTGTGGCCTTGCTCGAAGGCTATGGCGCCACAGAAACCTCGCCGGTGATCTCCACCAACACACCGCAGGCTAACCGACCCGGTAGCGTGGGCCGTCCGATTCCTACGGTTCAAGTCCGAATCCAGAACTATGAGAGCGGAGAGGACTGCCAGCCCGGCGCAGTGGGCAAAATTCTCGTCAAAGGCGAGTGTGTCATGCAAGGCTACCTGGACGACCTGGAGGAAACCTCTCTCCGGATTCGTGCGGGCTGGTATGATACCGGCGATATGGGCTACCTCGATGAAGACGGCTTCTTGTGGCATGCCGGGCGCTTGAAACGATTCGTCAAGATCGGAGGCGAAATGGTCTCGCTGGTTGCGGTGCAGGAAACGCTATCAAAAGTTTTGCCGGAAGAGTGCGAGTGTTGCGTCGTCGAGCTGCCGGACGCGATGAAAGGCGCCAAGATAGTCGCCGCAGTCACCCGTGAAGTGGATAAGAAGCAAATTCAAAAAGAGCTCTCTGCACAGTTGCCCAATATTGCCATCCCGAGACTGTTTATCAAGCTCGATGAGCTGCCAAAGATGGGCAGCGGTAAAATCGACTTTCGCCAAACGACCGAGCTCGTCAGAAAGCGATTGCACCCGCATCTGGCGGCTGAGACCTCTGCGGTTAGCTAATTAATTAGTACTACAGCGAAAGCAATGAATTTTAGCCGTTTCAACGGCTTTCAAGAATCTTTAGTCAACCTCTGGAGGCACAGTGCAACCCATCTATCTCGATTACAATGCCACCACGCCGCTTGATCCGGCGGTGGTCGAGGCCATGCGTCCCTATCTTGAGCAGCATTTTGGCAATCCTTCCAGCGCGCACTGGTATGGTGTGCAAACCAGGCTCGCGGTTGAAAAAGCGAGAAAACAAGTAGCCAGCTTGCTCAACTGCCAGGCTGAGGAGATCATTTTCACGAGCGGCGGCAGCGAGTCCAACAACTTCGCCATCAAAGGTGTGGCGCAGGCGTATCGCAGCCGCGGCAACCACATTATCACCTCTGCAATTGAGCATCCTGCTGTGGCCGAAGTTTGTCGTTATCTGGAGAGCAATGGTTTTCGTGTCACCTATCTGCCCGTGGACGAAACTGGCCTGGTCGATGTCGCAGAGCTGCGCAAAGCCATTTCAGCGCAGACCATTCTCGTGACCATCATGCACGCCAACAACGAGGTCGGCGCCATCCAACCGATTGCTGAGATAGCAGAGGTTGCGCATGAGCACGGCGCCCTGATGCACACAGACGCGGCGCAGAGCACCGGCAAGATTGCCACAGACGTTCAGGCTCTGGGCGTGGATCTGCTGAGCGTCGCCGGTCATAAGCTCTACGCGCCCAAAGGGATAGGAGCGCTCTACATCCGCACGGGGGTACAGTTGGAAAAGCTGGTGCATGGCGCTGACCACGAGCTGAATCGCCGGGCAGGTACGGAAAATGTGCTGGAAATCGTCGGTCTGGGACGAGCGTGCGAAATCGCGCAACAGCAGCTCGACGACTCCATCGCACACAGTCAAGCCATGCGGGATTTACTCTATCAAAAAATTCGGCGCCGCGTTCCCGCCGTGCGGCTCAATGGCCATCCTGAAAAACGTCTGCCAAACACACTGAGTCTGAGCTTTCCCAATATCGAGGCAAATACGCTGCTCGATGAAATCGAGGGTGTGGCGGCCTCAGCCGGGGCAGCCTGCCATGCAGACGACGTCGATGTCTCGCCGACGTTGACGGCTATGAACGTGCCGCTTGAGTATGCAATGGGCACGGTCCGATTTTCAACCGGCAAGTTCACAACTGAGGCAGATATTGAAAAAGCCGCTGAGATTGTGGCCACGGCGGTCGAGAGATTGCAACCTGCGGAAGGTGAGGTTCAGATTAAAAGCAGCGCGATGCAGGAGATCAAGCTCACGCACTTCACGCATGGCCTTGGCTGTGCCTGCAAACTGCGACCGCAAGCCCTGGAACGGGTTCTTGCGGACCTGCCGCTACCCGATGATGCCCGGGTGATCGTGGGGTCCAACACCTCTGACGATGCAGCCGTCTACAAGCTCAGCGATGACCTCGCAGTTGTGCAGACCGTAGACTTCTTCACGCCCATAGTCGACGATCCCTACCACTTTGGCGCCATCGCCGCGACCAACGCTTTCAGCGACATCTATGCCATGGGCGGCAAACCGCTGTTTGCACTCAACATTGTCGGGTTCCCATCCAACCGGCTGCCTATGCAGGTGCTTCAACAGATATTGCACGGTGCGCAGGACAAAGCAAAAGAGGCCGGCGTCAGCATCCTTGGCGGCCATACGGTCGATGACACTGAGCCCAAATTCGGACTTGCAGTTACCGGCACCATACATCCCGAGCGCGTCTGGACCAACGCCGGCGCAAAAGCGGGGGATGTGCTGATTCTCACAAAGCCACTGGGACTGGGCATCATCACCACGGCTATCAAACGCGGCATGGCGGATAACGCCACCGTCGAAGAGGCGATCGCGACCATGAGCGAGCTCAATCGTGCGGCTGCCGATTGCCTGCAAGCCTTCCCGGTGAGTGCCTGTACCGATGTTACAGGCTTTGGGCTTCTCGGCCACCTCAAGGAGCTGGTAGAAGGCAGCAACGTGAGCGCAGAAGTGGTCGCCGCAGAGGCGCCAATCCTTGCGGCTGCACGTGACCTGGTGGTCGCCAACGTCATTCCAGGCGGCACCCTCAACAACATGGAATTTGTCGCCGAGCACGTGACCTGGTCGGCCGGCCTGTCACACACAATGCGAACGTTGCTTTGTGACGCTCAGACTTCCGGGGGATTATTGGTAGCAGTTGCGGCAGAGGCAGCAAACGAGGTCATTACAAAACTAAAATCGAATGGCGTGGTTTCCGCGGCGGTGATCGGCAGGATTACAGAAGCTTCCCAACCCAGGATTCGGGTGGTGTGACGATGTGAGCCTAAATCGTTTCACTCACTCTTCATGAACGTGAATGAAACGTATTTGGTCTCGCCGTTTTCAACTTGCACGATGACATCTTTGGGTACGGAGTTGAAACCGTCACGCCGAACCTCAATGGTATGAGAACCGACGGGCAGCTCGATTTCCAGGGGAGTGGTGTTATGAGATTTCGGCCAGAGTTTGCCGTCCACATAAACATAACCAAAGCCAAATTGCGCAGCATTCTTTAATGACACGGCTACTTTACCGGTCTGCTCCTGGGTAAAGTCATGCCGTACGCGCAGCACCTGCCCGATTTTGAGATCGATGGTTTCTTCATGGCTGGCGTTGAGCTGTGCATTGACCAGTCGGATTTTGTGGGTTCCATGTTTCAGAGACACTGTCAGAGGCGTGGCGCCTTTGTGCAGGACACCGTCGATAAAAACCTGATCCGCGCGCGGCACAGCGTCAATCAACACAGTGCCGATTTGATTGTTGCGGGACTGAATATCCAATTTAACCGCCGGCGTGTTCGCACTGACTGTGACCCGGCGCGTCGATGAGTTGTATCCCTCCTTCGATACCTTGAGCGTATAGGACTTGCTTACCTCCAGGTCAGGCACAGATAGCACACCGCCGGAGCGGGTCTTGCCGACAAACTGATCATTAACAAATACGTTGGCTTCTTCAACTGGCAGATTGTTGGAGAGCACACTCACATTGACCGCTGTACGTTGCACGGGCTTTGGCGCCGGTGTTTTCGCCTCTGTTTTTTGAGCGACTTCAGGTTTGGATGCTTTCTCCGGCCTTTCGGTATTGGCGGCTTGCGCAGCTTTGTTGTCAGTAAGATTCTTTGAAAGCGAACTTTGCGTGTCAGGTGAACTGCCTGCTCGCGCCGGTCCGGCATCAGAGGCTGCTTCTGTTTCAGATTGGCGGGAACGCTCATCGATTTTGGGCTTAGGCAGCGTCAGCAGCGTATCGGGTGTTGTAACAGCGGCCAGCAGATCGTCGTTGTCATCCTGCCCGGCCATCTCATCACGTGCTCCGGATGAGGTCCGGTCGCTGTCCTCGTCCGGCGCGCCGTTCTCAAGCTCACCAAGAAGCGTTGGTTCCATGGCGGGATCATAGTCTTGCAGACCGTTGTTTGAAGTCGAGCCGCCATTCAGAAAAGGTAAGGGAATATAATTTGTGACAAACAGAATCAAAATGACAAGGAAAACAGCGCCGGCGCTGGTAAATGCGAATTTCTTGTTCAGGAGGCCCGGGGGACTGAAGTCCACCTTTAGCTTCTGTGCCGACTTGTCTCCCCCATCGGCCTCGGACATAAAATATTTCTGCGCGTGGTCAGGAGTCAAGGCAAAGCCAACATCGCTGTCGACATTTTCGCTCTCAGAGCCGGACAAGTGATGTTGCCTCAGGTTTTCCAGCGCTTGCAGATATGATTTGACATTCTGAAATCTCGACTCCGGATCACTCTCTGCAGCTTTGAAAACCACGTTTTCGATTTCGTCTGGCAGACCGAACGCCTCTACGTTCAGCGGCGGCAAATCGTTTTGGAGATGACTCGCCCTTATGGCCTCTATTGTATTTCCGGTTATCGGATGAGCGCCGTTGAGCAACTGGTGCAGAATAAGTCCTAACGAGTAAATATCGCTGCGGCCGTCTGTCTGCGCCGGCTGTGTGAAGTATTCGGGCGCGACGTATTTGGCAAGCTTGATAGCAGACTCATCTTCTTTCTTGAGCATGAGCGGCACCGACCAGCTAAAGCCAAGGTCGTCGATTTTGATGGAGCCATCCGGCTTGATATAAATCGAATCCGGGTTCAAAAAACCATGCACCAGACCGTGCAAATGTGCATAGCGTAATGTTTTGCCCAGGACAGACATGATTTCAACCAGGTCCTCGAGGGATAGAGAAAACTCATCGAGAATGAGCGCATTGAATGAGTCCAGTTGGTTGGGCTCGTTGGCGATATAATACAATCCCGCTTTCGGATCGTGGCCGAAATCAAGAACCTGACAAATATTGGGATGGTTCAGGCGTTTGATAATCCGCGCGCCGCTGAGGAAGTTTGCAACGCTGGTATCATCGTTATTGAGGTCTCGATCGAGGATTTTCAGATGAACTGTATAGCCGTTTACCTTGTCAACGGCCTCGTAAGTAGTAAAACACGCCTTGTGGGCAATCTTACGTTTGATTTCAAATCTCTGTAAAACGGGAAACTCCATGTCATTCCTGCTGCGATTACTAGCTTGTATGCTAATGCTGTTGCGTGTCTAAAGCCCCTCAAGGTTAATC
>CAZVSL010000027.1:0-23379 GCA_964629935.1 uncultured Calditrichaceae bacterium
TCGATGTCTACCGGAGTATCGGAAGTCGTCTGACCGTTATCGTCCCCCGCCACCGGTGGTGCGTTGCCGCCTTCGTGCACAATGGTAACTGTGGCTGTGTTGGAGGTCGCACCGTCGTTGTCTTTCACAGTGTAAGTGAAGCTATCGCTGCCGGAAAAATCGGCATTCGGGGTGTAGGTAACCAGGCCTGAGAAAGGATTAGCGGCCGCGCTACCTTGCTTCGGGGTGCTGGTAATTGTAACGCTGGTGACATCCAAATCGCCATCAACGTCTGAATCATTGGCCAGAACCTCAAGCACGACAGCGATGAGACCGGTAATTATTTCTGAGTCGTCAACCGCTTGTGGTGGGTCATTCACTGGATCGATAGTAATCGCGACCGTAGCTTCATTGGAGACCGCGCCGTTGTTGTCCCGAATGGTGTAGGTGAAAGAATCCTGGCCGAAGAAATCTGCTTGCGGGAAGTAGGCGACGCGGCCATTATTGCCAGCCTGCACGCTACCGTGAGATGGCTGGTCCACGATAGCCATGCTGTTGAGGTCGAGGTTGCCATCGCTATCTGAGTCATTGGCCGCGAGGTTTATCTCGACAGAGGTGTCTTCGTCAGTTTCAGCAGCATCATCCCCGGCCACTGGCGGCGTATTGTCACCGCTGCCCGAACCGAATGTCACGATAAGCTCTGGCGGCGTATCGCTTTCACGCGTCATATACTTCACACGGTCTGTTGACGGATTGCGCAATCCGAAACTGAAGGTCCCGTTCCCGGTGACGGCCGGCGTGACATCAAATTCAATGGTGTCGCCCGGGTCCACGCGTTGGGGGAGGGCGTTCAGTGGCGTGCCATCTATTTCCGGCGCATTGCCAGCCTTGAGGTCTATATCATCCCATGGGTCGTCCGTGCCCAGGAAATTATTGGAGACAAGAAAAACCTGCCCGCCATGGTCACCGCCGTCAGTGCCCTGGTCGGCGGCGTACAAGCGTAGGGTGGCGCTTTGTATCGGTCCGGTTACACCGCTGACAGGAAACTTGAAGAATGAATTGAACTTGTCCAACTCGATCTTGGCGGTGTTCTTATCGCCGTACTTTGCGCCGGGGTCGGTTAGCTTTACCTGCCCATCGGCGATGGGTGTGAAAGTCTGAGTTTGAGTGCCACCGCCGCCGGCTGAGGTTACAGACACTGTTACAGTGGCGGAATTGGAGGTCGCTCCGTCGTCGTCGACGACGGTATAGTCAAAGCTGTCCGTGCCGACAAAACCTGTGTCAGGCGTGTAGCGGACCGAACCATCAATATTGACAACAACTGAACCATCTGACGGCTGGCTTGCAATGTTCACGCTCGTGGCATCCAATGAACCGTCGCTGTCGCTATCATTGTCCAGCACAGCTATGGTAACCGGGAGGCTCTCCGTAGTGACGGTGTTATCATCCTGAGCAACCGGGGCAACATTCTCTTCGCTTCCTTCCGTAACTGTGATGTTGACCGTGGCGACGTTTGACTTCAGACCGCCGTCATCTTTCACAGTGTAGGTGAACAAGTCGGCGCCTACAAAGGATGCATCAGGCGTGTAAGTAGCCACGCCGCTGCTGTTTACCGTAACATTGCCGTCGGCGGGCGCGCTAACGATATCCACAGAGGCAGTATTCAGGCTGCCGTCGATATCGAAATCATTCTCCAATAGATCTATGGCAACCGCTGTATTTTCAGTTGTTGCCCCCTGGTCGTCATTGGCAACCGGTGCAGAGTTTGTCTCGCCGTCACCCAGGTTCACATAATTGTGTAAATAATAGCGTGTGGTGTTAGAGCTTGCGATCCCGACCAGCCCGGTACTTGGAGTAATGTTTTGTTTGGTCGATTTAACGTTGTTGACGTTGTCATCCTTTTCGCTGTAAATAAAAGTCCTGCCGGGGCCTGCCGGAAAAGTCAGATTGTTGACGTGGGCGGCTTTCATTTCGATTCTGCGAGGTGTAAAAAAACGACTGGAAAAGACATAGACGCTATCAGTGACCGAATCCACCAGAACCATCGGGCGTGTCAGGCGGTCACTTACGATGCCGACTACATGGTTAGTCCAGGAGCCATCTGTCTTTCTTCTTAATAAATAGATACCCGGATCTGTGGACTCTTCCAGGTTAAGGTTGGTTTTTACGGCAGCATAGACCTCGCCCGTGCCGGGATGGGTTGCAAGATTGATGTGGTCTTCTGTAATATTGCGCGTGCTGCCAGTCAGAGCGAGCTCCCGAGCTTCCCAGTCTGTATCGCCTTTGTCGTCACGGTGGACGGCAAAATAGGTTGCACCGTCAATCTGATTGCTCCACATGACGCCTATACGGTTGTCATCAAATGCAATGAGCGCCGAAATATCATCGGGATCGAGGTCATTGCCCTGGACTGGTAAAACGAATGGCTCTCCCCATGTGCCATCGTCGCCGGTGGTACGATTGATCCAGACTTGGCTATCATCCGCCCAGGTCGCCCACAATTGGCCACTCGAATCCTTGTCAATCACCAACGCTTCTATACTTCCGCTCAAATTCATGTTGACCGGGAATCCTACGTCGATGCTATAGGCATGCGATGAAGCGTTGTAACTGTAACGATAAAGCCGCGCCTCATCTGGCGACTTGTTTATTTTTGCCCTTGAAGCTACATATAATTTCTGCCCGTCCCACAAGACATCCTGAGCCGAATGGGCCCGGTCGTCGACATCAGGTCCGACATCAGTCCAGCACTGGCTTGCTTCGTCCAGTTCATAGATACGGAATTTTGAACTTAATGGCGCCCAGAGAACGGCCCACCAACTGCCATCATGATGCCAGAGTTTGCTTTCCGGTTTATCTTCGGTTGGATCTTCCGTGAGGTCGGTGCTGCCGTGGTAGAAATCCCGAAAGCCAACGTCTGTGGGCACACACTTTACGCCCCCGCCCGGCGGCAACTGCTTTGTCGTCTGGACCTTGAACGGAATCTCACTGACATCAGCCAGGGAACTATTGGCCGTATCAGTAATCCGGAGCAAAGCAAAAGAAGTGCTGTCGCTCGGGGTGGTCCAGTCGAATTCTCCATCATTTGCAGTGGATGATGTGATGGTTGACCAGGTAGAGCCGTTGTTTGGCGAATATTCTAATTTGACATTGTCGCCAGCCCCTGCCGTATTCCAGAGAATCGTGATTGTACTGTCCGTCTCGAATGTCTCTCCGCCGCCAGGGGTGATCAGGTAAATGAAAGCGCCGTCGAAAAGCGGCGCAGTGGAAGGGGCAAAATCCGGGAAACCATTGGTTGGCAAAATATCGCCATCATGATTATTATTAGACTGGTCTATGACCTCATTGCCGCCGCCTTCATCAAAAGACCAATATGCGACCAGACCGGACTCATTGCCTGTTAGCGGTGTGTTCATGGCATTGAACAAATCAGCCTCTGATTTCAAACTGTTCCAGACCCTGATTTCATCCATTTCGCCTTTGAAGGTCTTATCAGGTTTGTAAGCATGGATTCCTAAGAGCACCGGGCTTCTTGTTGATGGCATGCCGCCGGGCACCTCCCTGCCGTCGCCATATTGCTTGCCATTTATAAAAATGCGAAGGAAGCGAGCATCGCCGTCGTATGTCATGGCGATGTGAAACCAGCGGCCTGGCACGATGACGCCTTCACCGACCTTATATTCAAAATTGCTGCCATCATTCTCTATCGAAACCGAAACCTCGGCAGAGCTTTCGATCATCAGTCCCCATTCCTTGTCTTGACTGTCTTTCCATTTCTGAACTACGGGGCGCTCTTTTAGCATGTCAGGTACTTTTACCCACGCCTCCACTGTCTTGTGTTGGTCCGGCGAACCCCTGAGTAAGTCAGAATTGGGTATCCTTACGTGGCCTCCGTCACCGTCAAACTCTAAGGACGAGCCGCCGTTTTGCGCATAAAGTGAATGTGAAATCACGAGAAGGAGAACTAAAAACGTGTTTCTTGCCATCGATACATTTTCCCAATATGAGAAGATATTCATCTACAACTTTCCCCCGGTTTCGAACAAATCAATCAGAACCTTGTCATGCTATTCATGGAATTCATAAATCATGGTGTATTCAGCCTTTAGCCGTCCACGCGCTTTGGGACCGAAATAGCTTCTTTCCCTTAGTTATGTTAGTACACCCATTCACCCGAAAATGCATGAATCGGAATGAGTTATTTTTGGCACTATTTGAACATGTGAAACTGGCAAAGTGTGGTGTTTTCACATGTGTTCGACTGGCTGCAAAACTTCATTTAACCACTTGTGTTTGAAACCCAGTTTTTGTATATTTAGCGCGTTGAAAATCATGAAAAACATGCAAAGGAGCATATACATAATGCCAAAGTCCATACAACCTTTTGTTGGCAAAGAGAACAAGTTTCTCGAAGAAGGCGTCTATGGTGACAACCTGCTTGTCACTTCCGTGGACCGCATACTAAGCTGGGCGAGGTTGTCATCTTTGTGGCCAATGACATTTGGATTGGCTTGCTGCGCTATCGAAATGATGGCAACGGCGGCCTCTCGTTACGATCTCGACCGCTTTGGCGCCGGCGTCATGCGTCCCAGTCCGCGCCAGACTGACCTCATGATCGTAGCAGGCACCGTTACCATGAAAATGGCCGACCGCATCAAACGGCTCTACGACCAAATGCCCGAGCCCAAGTATGTGCTTTCCATGGGAAGCTGTGCCACATGCGGCGGACCTTATTGGAAGCACGGTTATCACGTCCTCAAGGGCGTTGATCTCATCGTGCCCGTGGATGTTTATGTGACCGGCTGTCCCCCAAGACCCGAGGCGTTGATTGACGGCGTACTCAAAATTCAGGAAAAAATAAAGAAGGAAAGTGTAATCAAGCGGAAAATGCAGGAAAGGGCGAAAGCATGACCCCAGAGCAGATACACGAAAAACTCCGGCAGAAATTTGAGGATGCTATTGTTGAATTCAATGCAGAGGTACTTGATCCGTATGTGAAGATCGAATCCGCATGGCTTTTGGAGATTGCAAAATTCCTGAAACAGGAGCCTGAACTCCAATTCGATTCACTGATGTGTCTGAGTGGCATGGATTATGGCGCAGATGATAATCTGGGCTTGGTTTACAACCTGCACTCGATGAAGAGAAAACACAAAATTGCATTGCGTATCGATTTACCGCGAGAAGCGCCGAGCGTCCCGTCCGTCGAATCCGTCTGGCGCACCGCCGACTGGCACGAACGTGAAGCATTTGATTTGTTCGGCATTCACTTCGAGAACCATCCAGACCTTCGGAGAATCCTGTGTCCTGATGATTGGGAGGGATACCCTCTCCGCAAAGATTATATCGTTCAGGAGTATTACCACGGCGTGCGTGTGCCATATCAGGAGGACTGGGCAAAATATGAAACCTTCCAAAGGAATCCTGAGCGCGGACACTTTGTGTTTCAATTTGAAAGCAGAGTGCCAGATTTAGTGAAAACAGCAGGAGACGGCCAGGACGGGAACAACAAACCTGAGGACGAAAATCATGGCTAGTTATTTTGGTAATATATATCGCGCAATTACAACTGTGGCTGTTGGGATGAGCCAAACCTGGAAAGCTTTGTTCCGGCCCGGAATTACATTACAATACCCCAACGAGCGCTGGCAACTGCCGACTAATGCGCGAGGTATCCTGTTTAATAATGTTGACGATTGCATCGGTTGTTACAAATGCGCCCGCATTTGCCCGGTCGATTGTATCTACATCGATACAGTTAAGGCGCTGCCCGAGGAGGACCTGGGCAAGGCTTCGATGGGCAATCCAATCAGGCAGCACCTGATCCGTTTTGATATTGACATGTTTAAATGCTGCTACTGCGACGATTGCACCACTGTTTGCCCAACAGAGTGCCTGTATATGACCGACGAGTACGAAAACAGTGTGTTCAGCCGGGAAAATGGCATTTATCATTTCTCAAAATATACCACTGAAGAGGCAATGGCTCTGAAAATGCGCGAATATCAGGACGAAATGGAAAAAGCCAAAAAGAAAGAAGCTGCGTTGGCGGCAAAGAAAAAAGCGGGAGCAGGTCGGGCTCGCGAATCCAGAAAAGAGAGCTCCGAGGCATAAAAAGGAAATCATCTCATGTTCGGAAATTTATTCAAAAAGAAACGCTACGTTTTTGAAGATGAAGGCACCATCGTCCTGGATATGGATCACACTGCCGGCCGTTATTACGACGAGACCATGAAAAAGCTCGAGATAGAATCTTATCAGGGCGACGAAATGGTCGTCAACATGGGCCCACAGCATCCCAGCACACACGGAGTACTGCGACTCGAGCTGGTGCTCGACGGCGAAATTGTGAAGAAGACCACGCCGCATATCGGCTATCTGCACCGAAATTTTGAGAAGCACGTGGAAAACCTGGGCTACAACGAGGCTATCCCATTCTGTGACCGCATAGACTACATCGCTTCTATGAATCAGGACATGGCCTATGCGCTTGCAGTCGAGCGGCTCATCGGATTGAACGAGCTGCCAGAAAAAGTCGAATACGTGCGTGTGTTGTGCTGTGAATTGAATCGGATTGCCAGCCATCTTGTGGCAATCGGTACGTTCGGTTTGGATATCGGCGCGTTCACACCATTCCTGTGGGCATTCCGTGACCGCGAACGCATTCTCGATTTGTTGGAATGGCTGTCAGGTGCGCGCATGCTGTACAACTATATCTGGGTCGGAGGATTGGCTCGCGATCTACCAGACGGCTGGTTGGAGAAAGTCGCGGAGTTCATCAATTATTTCGAACCAAAAATGGTGGAGTTTGACAAGCTCCTGACGAAAAATCATCTGTTTATTGAAAGAACCTCAGACATCGGCGTCCTGGAGCCTGATGTGGCGGTGAGTTATGGCTGCACCGGCCCGGTTTTGCGCGGCTCCGGCGTCAAGTGGGATTTGCGCAGAGATGAGCCCTACTCCATCTACGACAAGTTTGATTTTGACATACCCGTTGGCGAGGGCAAGTTTGGCCCGGTCGGCTCTGTGCTGGACCGCTATCTGGTTCGAATTGATGAGATTCGCGAATCCGCCAGGATTGTGCAGCAGGCGCTTGAAGGCATTCAGCCATATAAAGATCAGGATGTGCAGGAAGCTATCCCAAGGCGTATTCGTCCTGAAGCCGATGTCGAAGCATACGTCCGCAGTGAAACGCCGCGCGGCGAGTTGGGCTATCTTATCCGCAGCGACGGTTCTGATATACCTTTTCGAGTTAAGGCGCGCTCACCTTGTTTCAGCAACATATGCGTAATCGACGAGATTGCAAAAGGCGGTATGGTCGCTGATCTTGTGTTGATAATTGGCAGTCTCGACATCGTTCTGGGTTGCATCGACCGCTAACCGAAGCACTATTTCCACACACCTTGCAAGCGCTTTCCCGCCAGGTCGGGTTAGCGCTATTTCTTTGCTTATCTAAACCAGGGAAAGGGGCGCAATGCAAACAAAACAGATCATCCTGTCGATTCTGATTTTGGCAAGCGTGAGTTTTTTCTTTTGGAGTGTCTATCGTATATATCGCTTTGTTCGTCTGGGTAAACCATCTTATGATCCGATTGACAATTGGCCCTGGCGCATTAAGTCCGTTTTGCAAGACTTCTTCGGCCAGCGTCCGGTGGTGCGTGAACCTTCCGGCTGGGGACATTTCTTCATTTTCTGGGGATTTTTGATCTTGGGTTTGGCGACGATTGAGATGTTCGTGCGCGGTTATAATCCCGAATTTCACTGGGGCAATGTTTTCGGCCATCAGATCGAGGCTGTGATCGCGACCTGTTTTGATTTTTTGGGATTTGCTGTCATCGTGTCAGTAGTTATTGCGCTTATCCGGCGATATATCGCAAAACCTGACAGACTGCAACAGCTCGGTAAATATCCCGCAGCCCGCCTGGACGCGATTTTCATACTTGGCATGATTTTGACGCTGATGGTTTCTATGTTCTTCACGCACGGGTACATCATTAACAACGAACGTAGCCTGGCAGGTTTCACCCCTGTTTCAAATCTCTTCTCAACCTTCGTAGGCGGTGAACGGGACGGTATTATGCCGGGCGGCTACGATGTTGCCTGGTGGATTCACAATCTCATCATTTTGGTTTTTCTGGCTTATATACCGCATTCAAAGCATGTTCATCTCGTTGGTGCTCTGCCAAACATTTTACTGAGGCGAGATAGGCAACGTGACCGTAAACGTGGTGTACTCAAGAAAATCGACTTCGAAAAAGTCGATTTTGAATCCGAAGATGTCAGCCTGGGTGTTGGCAAGGTTGAAGACTTTGCCTGGCCGCAACTTCTCGATCTATTCGCGTGTACAGAATGCGGTCGCTGCCAGGAAAATTGTCCCGCTTACCATTCAGGAAAATTGCTAAATCCTGCTCTTTTGATTCATGATTTAAAGGAATACCTGGTGGATAGCGGACCGGATCTGCTGGCGGGCAAACCACCTGGAAATGGCAAGCAGCTCATAGGCGATGTTGTGAAACAGGAAGTGATATGGGCCTGCACCACTTGCCTGGGCTGCGTCGAGCATTGCCCGGTGTTCATCGAACACGTCGATACCCTGCAAGACATGCGCCGTCACCTTGTAATGGATCAAGCCAACATTTCAGACGAGGTGCAGACCACCCTCGATAACATGGAGAATACAGGCAATCCGTGGGGTATGCCAACTCAGAAGCGCATGTCATGGTGCGAGGGTCTTGATGTGCCTTTGATGAAGGAAAAGAAGGAAGTCGACTATCTGTACTGGGTTGGCTGTGCAGCAGCGCTGGATACGAAAAATCAAAACGTGGCGAAGTCACTTGTGAAAATTCTTAAACAAGCTGGCGTTGATTTCGCGATTCTTGGAACAGAAGAAAGCTGCACCGGGGACTCGGCTCGCCGGCTTGGGCAGGAATATCTGTTCCAGATGATGGCAGAAAACAATATTGAGACACTTAAGCAATACAAGTTCAACAAGATTCTAACAACATGTCCGCATTGCTTTAACACACTGGGAAATGAATACCGCGATTTTGGCGGTCAATTTGAAGTTGTGCACCACTCAGAATTTATTCCGGAGCTGATCGAAGCGGGCAAGATCACTCCAAAGCAAAATATAGACAAGCGCGTCACGTATCATGACGCCTGCTATTTGGGACGCCACAATGGCATCTATGATGCGCCCCGAAATGTGGTAAAATCCGTTACCAATGGCAGCTTGATTGAAATGGAGCGCTCCCGTGAAAAAGGCCTTTGCTGTGGCGCAGGCGGCGGTATTATGTGGATGGATGAAGAGCCGGACAAGCGCGTCAACATGGTGCGATTCGGTGACGTGGAAAAAATCAACGTTGAGATGGCGGCAACGGCCTGTCCGTTCTGCAATATCATGCTCGATGATGCACGCAAGATGAAGGGCAAAGAAGAGCAGGTGGCAGTAAAAGATATCGCTGAGTTGATTGCCGAAGCACTATGAATTGTTTTGTTTTTTTGTGCTGTAAACTTCTGTCGAAGAAATGTTCTCGGAACAAGCCTTGAATTCAAACGAAAAACTTTTTGAAGAAGGCATCGCATACTTCAACTCCGGATATTTTTTTGAAGCGCACGACACATTTGAAGAGATTTGGATGGATGTACGAGGTCGGGACAGGCGATTCTACCAGGGTTTGGTACAGTTAGCCACCGGTTTTTATCATGTTGGGATGAAAAATCTCAACGGCGGTGCAAGTCAGCTCAACAAAGGCATTGATAAATTGCAGGAATTTCAACCCGCTTACCGGAAGTTAGATATCACGGGGCTGCTGAATAGCGTCAAGAAATGTCTTGCAGAAATTGAGGAACAAGAACCAAATCGTTTTTCTTTCTTGGAATTTCAAAAAAAAATCCCCAAGTTAGAAAGGCGTTGACGTAGAATTACAGGAATAAATAAGGAAGGACCAGCATGGCAAAAGTTGACATGGTGATGCCCCAGATGGGGGAAAGCATTTCCGAAGGAACCATCGTTCGCTGGGCAAAGAAAAAGGGTGAAAAAGTCGAGCGAGACGAAATTCTGCTTGAAATAAGTACAGATAAGGTTGATTCAGAGATTCCGTCGCCGCACGAGGGTGTGATCGATGAAATCCTGGTCGAGGAAGGTGAAACCGTTGAAGTCGGTGAGGTGATAGCCAGACTTACGACTGATGCTGACGAAGCGGAAGAGAAGCAAGAGCCTGAGACCAAAGAAGCTGATAAAGAATCTGATACGGAGGAAAAGCCCGCCCACGAGGCTACGAAAGAATCAGGCGAAAACGGTGAGCAAGAGCCTGAGCCTGCAAAGGCTGAAAAGAAATCTCAGGAACAGAAACCCGGGCCGGAGCCAAAAGCTGAAACCGCAGCCAAAACCGATGGCGGCGTGGTTGAAATGACAATGCCCCAAATGGGCGAGAGTATTTCTGAAGGTACCATTGTCAAATGGCTGAAGCAGGAGGGAGACAAGATTGAGAAGGATGAAATCTTGCTGGAGATAAGCACAGACAAAGTAGACTCTGAAATCCCATCTCCGCATGCGGGCACGATTCAAAAAATTCTCGTCGGTGAAGGCGAGACTGTCGAAGTTGGTAATGCGATCGCGAAAATTGCTACTGGCGAAGCAGTAGCCGCTGAAGCGCCCGAGGAGCCGAAAGAAAGGGCAGAAGCTGCTGAGGAGAAAGAGAAGAAAGAAGAGAAACCAGAAGCCGAACCATCGCGTGCAGAATCTGCACCTTCCGCCCGCAAGACCGGGCGGGAAGGTGAGACCAATGGTGAGCGTCGCTTCTATTCACCGCTGGTACGGCAAATCGCCAGGTCGGAAAGCATCTCCGAGGAAGAACTGGCTCAGATATCCGGTACTGGCGCGCATGGACGCGTTACCAAAAAAGACATTCTGAATTACCTTGACCAGCGTCCTGCTGAGCCATCGGAAGCGCCAGAGGCAAGAGAGGCGCCACGTCCAGAACGGGAAACCCCGCCTGCAGCGGCTGAGGAAAAACCAGCACCAAAGCCAGAGGCGGTTGAAGAGAATGGCCGGGTCGAGATTATTCCCATGGATACCATGCGCAAGAGCATTGCCAAGCACATGGTAAACAGCGTGCAGACCTCACCGCATGTTTTTGCTGTGAGCGAGTCAGACATGACAAATCTTGTTGCATTTCGTACGCAAAACAAAGAGGGCTTTCAGGAAAAAGCAGGCGCGAAGTTGACCTATATGCCGTTTATCGTCAATGCCTGTGCGCGCGCCCTGCAAGATTATCCGTTAGTCAACAGTTCCGTCGACGGTGACAAGATAATCCGCAAGAAGTACATAAACGTGGGTATCGCTGTGGCGCTCGAGAACAATGGCCTGATTGTGCCTGTCGTGAAGAACGCTGATGGCCTCAACATCGTTGGACTCGCACGCAACATCAACGACTTAGCCACACGCGCGCGCTCGAAAAAGCTAAAGCCCGATGAGGTCCAGGACGGTACATTCTCCATCACAAACATGGGTTCGTTTGGCAGTATCATGGGATTACCGATTATTAACCAGCCGCAGGTAGCTATTCTTGGCGTTGGTGCGATCCAAAAACGCCCGGTAGTTATCAACGATGCGGTCGCCATTCGAAGCATGATGTATATCTCACTTTCCTTTGACCACCGCATCGTAGATGGCGCGCTTGCCGGACAATTTCTGGACCGGATTGCTCAATACCTGACCAACTTTGATACCAGCAATATTCTTTAGATAGATTGACTGATTTCATGATAGATTTAGCAGAAAAAGCAATGCGGGTTGACAAAGCGAAGCGAAGACCTGAATGGCTGAAAGTACGTTTGCCAGCAGGAGAAGGCTATCGTGACGTCAAGAATATCGTTGAAGAGAATCGTCTGCACACGGTGTGTGAGGAGGCCCGCTGTCCCAATATTGCCGAATGTTGGGCCCGCCGCACAGCAACGTTCATGATTCTGGGAGATGTTTGCACGCGAAGCTGTGGTTTTTGTGCTGTTAAGACCGGGCGTCCGCCTGTACTGGATAAAGATGAACCGCGCCGGGTTGCAGAAGCAGTCGCCAAGATGGGACTCCGGCACACTGTCATTACTTCCGTGAATCGTGATGAACTAGCTGATGGCGGTTCGGGTATATTCGCTGAGACAATTCGGCAAATTCGTAACCGCGTACCTGAGTGCAAGGTCGAGGTTCTGATACCGGATTTTAAGGGCGACCCCGATGCGTTGCAAAACATTATTGATGCCAAACCTGACATCCTCAACCACAACACCGAGACGGTGCCAAGACTTTACCGTCCGGTGCGGCCGCAGGGCAACTATCAGTGGAGTCTGGATGTGCTCAAGATTTCCAAGAGTCAGGGCATGCTGACCAAAACCGGATTAATGCTTGGTTTGGGTGAAACATCTGAAGAAGTGCTTGAAGTTATGCGCGATTTGCGTGCTATTGAGGTAGATATTTTTACGCTCGGGCAATATCTGCAGCCAACAAAGCAACATTTGCCGGTCGACCGATTTGTACATCCTGATGAGTTCGCCATGTACCGGGAAGAAGGCTTGCGAATGGGATTTCGTCATGTAGAATCCGGGCCATTGGTTCGCAGTTCATATCATGCGGATGAGCATGTTTGATGGCATAAGTCGAGTATTAAAAATAGCTTGACTTTTAGACTGCCACCTATTATCTTTGAGTTTAAGATCGTTGCATCGATCCCTTTCTTAAGTTAGGTTATACAGACGTTATTCTTATTCCTTGGTGCTATAAATAAAAAGACATAAAGCGTTGCCATTTTATTTATGGCACGCTTTTTTGTTTATACGGGCGCTTAGCTCAGTTGGTTAGAGTACTTGCTTGACATGCAAGGGGTCACTGGTTCAAATCCAGTAGCGCCCACTTTTTCATCTACATGTAATTATTGAAGTTTGAAAATGTCCGACAACAGCAAAGTAAAAATCCGCTTTCCTGACGGCAATGTGAGAGAGTATGACAAGGGTATCCGGCCGTGGGATATTTTGGAGGAAATCGGCAGCAGAGCGTTATTAAAAAAGGCGGTTATCGCCAAAGTGAATGGTCGCGCAGTTGATTTGGACCAGCCTATCTATGACGATGCAGACCTTAAGTTGGTTACTGTCGATGATCCCGAAGGGCTGAGCACTTACTGGCATAGTACGTCTCACATCATGGCGCATGCAATAAAGGAGCTTTTTCCGGAAGCGCAGTTTGGGGTTGGACCGGCCATTGAAAGCGGATTCTACTATGACGTTGATGTGGAAAGCAGAATCACCCAGGACGACCTCGAGCGCATCGAAAATAAAATGCAGGAGATTATCGATGCAGACCGGCCTTTCGTCAGAGCAGAGCATTCCAAGGAAGAGGCCATCGATATTTTCAAGCGACGCAACGACCAGTACAAGCTGGAGCTTTTGCGTGACATGGAAGATGAACGCCCGAGCACCTATTCCGAGGGTGATTTCATCGATTTGTGTCGTGGTCCGCACATTCCGTCCACCGGGCGGGTCAAGAATTTCAAATTGCTGAACATAGCCGGTGCGTATTGGCGCGGCGATGAGCGCAACAAGCAGCTCCAGCGCATCTACGGCATATCCTTTCCAAAGAAAAAACAACTTGAAGACCACCTGTTTGCGCTGGAAGAGGCTAAGCGCCGTGACCACAAAAAGCTGGGAAAGGAGCTTGAGCTTTTCCTACTAACACCAAAAGTCGGCAGTGGCTTGCCGTTGTGGCTGCCAAAGGGCACAATAATTCGCGAGACCCTGGAAAACTTCCTGAGGGATGAACAACGCAAACGTGGCTACTTGCCAGTGGTGACGCCTCATATTGGAAATCTGGACTTGTACAAGACGAGCGGACACTACCCGTTTTATAAAGACAGCCAGTTCGAACCCCTCAAGTCTGAGGGGCAGGAATATCTGCTCAGGCCGATGAATTGTCCGCACCACTTTCAGATTTATGCTTCCAAGCCTCACAGTTATCGCGACTTACCCATTCGAATCGCAGAGTTTGGCACGGTTTATCGCTTTGAGCAGTCCGGTGAGTTAGGCGGATTGACACGCGTTAGAGGGTTTACTGTTGATGATTCTCATATTTTTGTGCGACAAGATCAGCTCAAAGACGAGCTTGTGAGTGTCATCGAGTTAATTCAGTATGTGTTTTCAACGCTCGGATTCGAGGGCTTTAAGACACAACTCTCTTTTCGTGATCCGAAAAACACCGAAAAGTATGGCGGAGACGATGCGTCCTGGGAGCGGGCACAAGCTGATATCAAGGCAGCCGCTGACGCAAAAGCTATCAAATATGAAATTGTTGAAGGCGAAGCGGCATTCTATGGGCCAAAGCTCGATTTTATCATCAAAGACGTGCTTGGCCGGGAGTGGCAATTAGGAACAGTGCAGGTAGATTACGTCATGCCGGAACGGTTTGACCTGGAATATGTTGGCGCTGACAACCGAAAACACCGTCCGGTCGTCATCCACCGCGCACCATTCGGTTCGCTCGAACGTTTTATCGGCATATTAATCGAACACTTTGCCGGCGCTTTCCCATTGTGGTTGGCCCCGGTTCAGGTTGTGGTCCTGCCAATCTCTGATGATTATCTCGGGTACGCGCGTGAAGTGATGGATGAGCTGAGAGCAGAGAACATACGTGCTGAAGTAGATGAAAGAAACGAGAAAGTCGGTTACAAGATCAGAGAGGCCGAAACCCAGAAGATACCGTACATGCTGATCGTTGGACAACGGGAGCTGCAGGAGCGCCAGGTCTCTGTGCGCAAGAGAAAAATCGGCGATACCGGAAAGACCGATCTGCAGGCATTGGTTCGCACTGTTCTAAAAGAAATTCAAGATAAGCGATAAATAAAAGAAAGGGATTTTGCCATCAAGAAAAAATCGACGACGAGGGTTAATGAAAGAATCGTCGCATCAAAGGTTCGTGTAATTGACTCAGACGGACAGCAAGTCGGCATCATAGACACCGACCAGGCGGTTGATATGGCCAAGAGTCAGGGGCTCGATCTTGTTGAAGTTGCGGCAGAAGCAACTCCGCCTGTGTGCAAGATCATGGATTACGGTAAGTTTAAGTATCAGCAAAGCAAGAAGGATAAGATTACCAAGAAGAAGCAGCATGTCGTCAATGTCAAGGAGATCAGGCTCCGGCCCAAGACCGAAGAACACGACTTCAATTTCAAAATTGAGCACGCACGGAAGTTTCTGGAGAAGGGTAACAAGGTCAAAGTTACGGTCATGTTTCGGGGGCGAGAGATGGCGCATAAAGAGTTTGCGCAGACATTGCTGCAACGGATGGCCGATGAGTTGGATGATATCGCAAAAGTTGACAGAGAACCTGCCATGGAAGGCCGATTCATGATTATGTTCTTAACCAAAAAGTAGGATGGAGCAAATATGCCGAAGATGAAAACCAATCGTGGCGCGATGAAGCGCTTCAAGGTGACCGGGACCGGCAAAATCAAACGATTTAAGGCTGGCAAGAGTCATATTCTGACCAAGAAAAATCGTAAACGTAAAAGACATTTGAGAACGGCGACGTTGATTTCACCTGCAGACGAACGTCGTATACACCAATTAATAGATTAGTTTGGAGGGGATATGCCAAGAGCAAAATACAGTGTTCCTTCACATAGAAGGCGCAAAAAAGTCATGAATCAGGCAAAAGGGTATCGGGGCGGCAAGAGCAAATTGCTGCGCACAGCGATGGAGAGTGTCGACAAGGCGCTGCAATACGCCTATCGCGATCGCCGTCAAAAGAAAAGAGATTTTCGTCGTCTCTGGGTTACACGCATCAATGCTGCGGCGCGCCAGAACGGCCTCAGCTATTCGGCTTTCATAAGCGGTCTGAAGCGCAATAATGTCGAGGTTAACCGCAAAGTTCTGGCTAACCTTGCGGTTCAGGATCCAGAAGCTTTCAAGAATCTGATCGAAATCGCCCGCAATTAGCAACAAAATTTCTATGTCTGATACGTTAGAGAATTTGCTAAAAGAGCTTAACTCAGTTGAGGAAGCTTTCCGAAGCGAGCTCACTGCAGTGGATAAACCCGACCGTCTTGAGGAAATACGGATAAAGTATCTTGGTCGCAAGGGCCAGATCTCACAGTATTTCAAAAAGATGGGTGGGCTTTCTTCTGATGAACGTCCGAGTTTTGGCAATAAGTTAAATGAACTAAAAAGTCAATTTCAGGAAGCACTTGAGCTCAGCCAGCAAGAGTTGGGGCGGAACGGCAAGGGGCGGGGCGGCCGGCAACACTTTGATTTGACCTTGCCCGGTACTGCACCAACCATTGGTCATCGCAATCCATTAATGCTGGTGATGGATGAAGTGAAAGCGATATTTGTTAGCATGGGATTTCGCATTGCGACCGGCCCTTTTGTAGAAAACGAATACTATAACTTCGAAGCCCTCAATGTTCCGGCAGACCATCCGGCAAAGGATTTACAGGACACCTTTTACTTAGACAAAGGCTTGCTGTTGAGGACGCATACCTCTCCGGTGCAAATACGCACGATGGAGCAGGAAGAGCCACCAATTCGAATCATTGCACCTGGCCGTTGTTTTCGTAAAGATACACCGGACGCCACACACACACCTGAGTTTCACCAGATAGAGGGTCTGGTGGTCGGCGAAGGAATCTCGCTTGCACATCTCAAAGGTACGCTAATCGCATTTGCACAGCGGCTGTTTGGGCGGCAGACCAGGGTACGTTTTCGGCCCAGCTTTTTTCCGTTTACTGAACCGAGCGCTGAAATGGATGTGTATTTTGACGAGCGACTCGGCTGGCTTGAGATACTGGGTTCGGGAATGGTTGATCCCAATGTATTCGATGGTGTCGGTATCGACTCGGAGAAGTATACCGGTTGGGCCTTCGGAATGGGCATAGAGCGAATTGCTATGCTGAAGTACCAAATCGATGATATCCGGCATTTCTATGACAACGACCAGCGCTTCCTGAAGCAGTTCTGAATTCCTGAATTCAAAGTCTCATTCATGAAAGTCACCTACAACTGGCTAAAACAGTATACCGACATCCATGCTTCGCCCGAGGCGCTTGTGGAACAGTTGACCATGCTCGGGCTGGAGGTCGATTCACTCCTACACGACAGCGTTGACTTTTCCGGCGTTTTTGTGGGCGAGGTGCTAAAGAGAGAACGACATCCTGACGCAGACAAGCTATCCGTGTGCGAAGTAAGCATTGGCACGAAAGCACTCAGGGTTGTCTGCGGTGCTCCCAATGTTGCTGCCGGACAAAAAGTTGCTGTGGCAACACCGGGCGCCCGACTGCCGGGAGGGACACAGGTCAAAATGACCAAAATTCGCGGCGTCGAGTCTGAAGGAATGATATGCTCGGACGCTGAATTGGGTATTGGCGGCAGAAGTGATGGTATTCTCGTGCTCGACGCTAGCGTTGAAATCGGAAGGCCTTTTCAGGAATTGCTTGAAGAGAACGACCATATCATCGATATTGATGTAACACCCAATCGACCGGACTGCTTCGGCGTTATTGGTATTGCGCGAGATCTGGCGACGGTGACGGGCAGCACGCTGAATCTCCCAAAGCTGACCGATTCTGCAAATGGCAAACCCACATCAGAGCTTATTCGTGTCAACATCCACGATCCGGACAAGTGTCCGCGTTATACAGCACGGTATATTGGCAGTGTTGCGGTAGGACCATCTCCGCTTTGGCTGGCACGACGGTTGGAGCAGGTCGGTATCCGGTCTATCAATAATGTGGTTGATATCACTAACTATGTCATGATGGAGACAGGACAACCGCTGCACGCCTTTGACTATGATTTGCTGGCGGGCCACGAAATCAACGTGCGATGTGCGCAGGATGGGGAAGAATTTACGACATTGGACGATAAGAAACACACCCTGAATGCTGAATGTCTCCTGATCTGTGATGCAGAAAAAGCCGTAGCCCTCGGCGGAATTATGGGCGGACAAAATTCAGAGGTATGCGAAAAGACACGAAATATACTCCTTGAAAGCGCCTATTTTGATCCTGTCAACATCCGCCGTTCCTCAAAGAAACTTGCAATCAGCACTGAATCTTCGAAGCGATTCGAACGTGGGGTAGACCCTAACGGCGCACAATTCGCATTGAATCGGGCAGCAGAATTGATAGCACAGCTCGGCAACGGTGAGCTTGCCAGCGGTTTTGTCGATGCCTACCCCAAGAGAATCGACCCTACAGTAATCCGATTGAGACCAGCCCGCGTGGAATTGCTCCTCGGTGTGAACGTACCTCTGATAGACATCACAGCCATACTGCAAGGACTGGGCTGTCAGGTAGCCGGCGATGAGAAAGTGCTCGAGGTGACGGCGCCTACGTTTCGTCCGGATCTTACCCGTGAGGCTGACCTGATAGAAGAGATCGGGCGAATCTATGGCTATGACAAAATACCTGAAGAATTCAACGCGCTCGTAGACCAATCGTGCACGGGCGATACCGTTGAACGTCTGACCACCAATGCGAAGAACACGCTTATCGCGCTTGGCTTTTCCGAAGCAGTGACTTTCAACCTCATAAGTTGGAAACACGCTGGTGCTTTTGTTACGCATGGCCAACCCATAAAGCTTGTAAATCCGCTCAGTGAAGATTTGTCGACTTTGCGCACCAGCTTGCTGCCTTCCCTGTTGCTAACGCTACGCTGGAACATCAACCGGCATAACAAAGATCTGCGCGTTTTCGAGTTGGGCACGATTCATTGTCTCGACGAAGGCGTAGTGAAAGAGGAGGCTCGCCTGACTGGTTTGATGACCGGTAAGCTTGCCGCCGATACCTGGAAAGTCAAGGCCCCTGGAGTTGATTTCTATGATCTTAAGGGTGCGATGGAGCAGTTCCTGCAGCGAAATCACGTTCAGGAATATGGGTTTTCAAAAAGCAAAACCGCATTCAGCACAGAAAATGTGTTAACCATTACGGCCGGGGCACGTAAGATAGGTGATTTCGGAGAGATTTCTCCCGACGTGCGTGAAGCTTTCGACGTCGAACAGCCGGTTTATTTCTTTGATTTTGTTTTTGAAAATCTGCTCGCTTCATTCGCCCGGACAAAGCCATTTTCACCTATACCGAAGTTCCCACCTGTGACCCGGGATTTGGCGATTGTTTTGAATGAGGATGTGGCAGCCGCGCAGGTCATAGAAAGCGTCAGGCAGGACGGTGGCGAGTTGCTCAGGAATGTGCATATTTTTGATGTGTTCAAGAACGCACAGATAGGTGAAGACAAGAAAAGTCTTGCGCTGAGTTTGTCCTTTTATTCCTTAGAGCGGACTTTGACTGAGCATGAGGTTGATAAACAAATTGAAAAGATTCTCAAAGGGCTTCAGCAGCGTTTTTCAGCCCGCCTCAGAAGTTAAGTTAATGGAGTTACATCAATGGAACTGGAGCAGTTGGAAATTCTTGAACGGAAGATAAATCAGGCAGTTAACTTCATCGAAAAATTGAAGCTGGAAAACCAGACGCTCAAAGATGAGGTTGTTGAGCTGCGAAGTCAAAGCAAGTCCAAGGACGAGATAATCAATCAATTGAAGGAGGAGAATCACAATCTCAAATTAATGCAAAGCGAGGCTTCTTTAGGGAAAGAGAAGGAAGAGCAGATCAGAAGCAGAGTTGAACAGATGTTGAGTAAACTCGATGAGTTAGAGTATCTTAACACTTGACCGCTTCAGGATTGGTTATTATATTCCTTGACATATTATGAATCTCTAAAGTGTGCGATAACTGTGATGAACGAGGAAAGCGGCGTACTGAAGATCAATATATATGGCACAGAGTATCCCATAAAGAGTGATCCGGAAACTGAGACGGAATACATTCTCAGGGTTGCCGAATATGTTGATAAGAAAATGCGAGAGATAGATCAGAATATTCAAGCCAAATCATCCTTAAAAGTGGCTATTTTGGCAGCGCTAAATATTACCGATGAACTTTTTCAAGAACGGGCTAAAAGCCAGTCGTCAGGCGCGATACAAGAGCGTCTCAACAGATTAAACGACAGACTTAGTGAAGCCATCAATACCGCTGAAATAGATTAATGAAATACGGTCTGTCTCTGCCGTATTCATCCTTCTCTCCTCGTTTTACATCTTTTCATACACATCAATTATTCGCCTGACCGTGAAGTGTTTTTTTTATTTCGGACGGCGCTAAATGCAAATCACGGAGTAGCCAATGGCCGGAATTTGGTACCTTATAGTGTTAGTGATTGCCGGGCTGAGCTTCTTTTTCGGATGGTTTCTACGACAAAGGATTGGTCAACAAAAACTCGCAAGAGCCGCTGAATTAGCTGATAAATACTTGGAAGATGCGAAGGCTGAAAGCGAGAACCTCAAGCAGGAAAAGTTATTAGAGGCCAGAGAGGAGATTTTCCAGAAGCAACAAAGAGTTGAAAAGGAACTAAAGCAAAAAAGGAGTGAAATTCAGCGCTTAGAAAGTCAACTCTCTAACCGTGAACTCAACCTGGACCGCAAAGTCGATGTCTTAAACAAGAAGGAGAACAGTCTCAATCAAATGAGTCGTGACTTGCGACTTAGAGACGAACAGCTGCGGAAACAAGAGGCAGAACTCGAGAGACTGGTTCAGGAAGAGAATGACAAGTTGGAGCAGATCTCCGGGCTGACGACGGAGGAAGCGAAGGCGATCCAAATGAGAAACATGCTCGAGCGGGCGCGCCAGGAGTCTGCTGAAGAAATCCGTGAAATCAAGGAAGATGCACGGGCCACGGCCCAGCGAGAAGCCCGCGAAATCATTATGCAGGCTCTGCAGCGGAGCACGATAAACCAGATTGTTGACACCACGGTTTCAATCATCAAATTGCCTGATGATGAGATGAAGGGGCGGATCATTGGCCGGGAAGGCAGGAACATTCGCGCGTTCGAGGGCGCCACAGGTGTGGAAGTGTTGATCGACGACACGCCGCAAACCGTCGTGTTATCCGGCTTTGATTCTATTCGGCGTGAAGTCGCTCGACAGGCGATGGAAAAATTGATTTACGATGGCCGCATCCATCCCGGTCGCATCGAAGAAGTGGTATCGAAAACCCGACAGGAATTGGATGAAAGTATCGTTGAAGTCGGAGAGCAAACAATTCAGGACATTGCTTTGCACGGCGTGCATCACGAGCTGATTCGACTCTTAGGAAAGCAGCAGTTTAGAACAACTTACGGGCAGAATCTATTGCAACATTCAAAAGAAGTTGCTATACTCGCTCGAGGCATGGCTTCGCAACTCGGGCTTGACACAACGTTGGCTGCACGGGCAGGTTTGCTGCATGATATTGGCAAAGTTGCAGAGGAGTATGGTGACTCACCATATTATGACCTGGGCATGGACCTGGCAAAAAAATTCGGTGAAAACGAAGTGGTTCAGGAATGCATCAAGGCTCAGGCGCCCGCCTATGATGAGAACTCAGCGAAATTTCCAATCACAATTCTTGTGAAATTAGCGGATGCATTGTCTGTGTCTCGGCCTGGCGCACAGAAAGAGATGCTCGAAAGCTATATCGAGCGCATGCAGACACTGGAGCAGATTTGCAATTCTTTCTCCGGTGTTGTTAATTCTTACGCCATTCAAGCCGGCAGAGAGCTGCGAGTCATTGCTGAGCACTCTCTCATCGATGACAACAAAGCTCAGATTCTGGCGGATAACATAGTCAACCGAATTAAGGACGAAATGGAATTTCCTGGCCAGATCAGGGTGACCGTGATTCGAGAGTATCGGTCTGTTGACTACGCAAAATAGCACAGCTCGTCGCAGAGCAAACCATAAAACTCAGGGCTTTTAACTTTGAAAGATACAAATCAACTCAGAGTTCTGTTCATCGCAGACATTGTGGGCAAGCCCGGACTCGAGATCATTACTAAGCTCTTGCCCGGACTGTTGGAAAAGCATCAAATCGATTTCTGTATAGCCAACGGTGAGAATGGATGTGAGGGCAAAGGACTGACCGCAAAGCTTGCACGAAAGTACTACAGCGCTGGCATCGACGTGATTACGAGCGGAAACCATATCTGGTACAATTGGGATATTTACGATCTGCTCAAGACCGACCCCCGCATCGTCAGGCCATCCAACTATCCGGACGGCAACGTCGGCAAAGGCTCGACCATCCTGGACTTAGAAGATGGCTTGAAAGTAGCGGTGCTGAATCTGCAGGGACGTACTTTCATGTATCCGATTGAATGTCCTTTTCGAAAAGCAATGGAAGAGGTGCGTAAGCTACAGAAAGAGACCAACATAATCATAATCGACTTCCATGCTGAAGCTTCTGCCGAAAAGATAGCGTTGGGCTGGTACCTTGATGGCAAAGTGAGCGCTGTTATTGGCACGCATACCCATGTGCCGACAGCCGATGAGAGGGTGCTGCCTGAAGGCACCGCCTACATAACGGATGCCGGTATGACCGGACCGTTCGACTCCGTAATCGGCCTGAAAAAAGAGCTGGCAATCAAACGATTTCTGCATCAAACCCCGGTTCGTTATAAGCCAGCAGAAGATAATATACGGCTTTGCGGTGTAACATTGACCATCGACCGCGAGTCTGGCAAAGCCATAACCATAGAGAGATTGTTCGTACCATAGTTTATGGCCAGAATAATAGACGGCAAAAAGATTGCAGACCAGATTCTGAGTGAGCTCAAAGCTGAAATCACCAGGCTGATAAACCTCGGTTGCAAGCCCGGTCTAACGGTTGTCCTGGTTGGAGAAAATCCTGCTTCACAGGTATACGTACGCATGAAGACCAGGCGAGCGGCAGAACTTGGCATCGAGTCGCGAACGAAGCTGTTACCGGCTGAAACGTCTGAGAGGGAACTGCTTGAAGTCATCGAACGGTTGAACGCCGACAACAGCGTGCATGGCATTTTGGTTCAGCTCCCCCTGCCGTCGCAAATCGATGAAAACAAAGTCATACATGCTATCACGCCTGACAAAGATGTTGACGGCTTCCATCCCGTAAATCGGGGACGGTTATTGGTCGGTGAGGACACGCTTGCGCCGTGCACGCCTCTCGGCATCCATGAGCTTTTGCGGCGCAGCGGCTACGAGCTGCCGGGCAAACATGTTGTGATCGTTGGTCGGAGCAAGATTGTGGGGTTGCCTTTGGCGACCATGTTGGTACAGAAATTGCCGACTGCAAACGCAACAGTTACAATGTGTCACACCGGCACCACTGATCTTGCGCATTTTACACGACAGGCGGATATTTTAATTGCTGCTGCAGGGAAACCTGAAGTGGTGAACGAGAGTATGATAAAGGACGATGTGGTTGTCATTGACGTTGGGGTTAATCGCGTCGATGACCCGAACGCTGAAAAGGGGTACCGTCTGGTCGGCGACGTTAAATTCGATACTGTTT